>JAFAUR010000604.1 GCA_019243205.1 Acidobacteriaceae bacterium
GGTTGCGCCGCAGATCGCCCGACCACTCCGCGTAGTTCCGTTCGAGTGAGGGCGGCTCGCGGCAGGAAGACTCGCTGTCGGGTTGCTCCGGCTTTCGGCGGCGTAATCACGTATCCGGATTCGGGCCACTCTAGTAGGTTATGCGGCAGGATGCCATCCAATTCGTCTCCGTCGCGCAGTGTAAACCGGGTCCAGAGCCCGGGGCTCTTGGGACGGCGTTCGAAATAATTGTGTTCGGAAAATAACGTCGCTTTTCCACTCTCGGAGATAAAACACAATGCTTTAATTTCCCGAAAAGAAATGGTTTGCAGCGTCCCACCAACGGAAATCAGTTCGACGCCTTCGTTTAGAAGGTAAGCACTCGGATTAACAATTCCCTCGGCCGGGAGTCGATCGAACCGGTACAGAAGAACTCGTTTCACCGTACTGGATGGCAAGGCGGCCACCCCTTAGAGAGATGTTTCAAACAAAATCGCCGTTATTGTATCATTAGCAGAATGGCGGAGACGGATTCGTTCGAGGGGCGAATGCGATCCTATCTGCATTTTTGCCGAATCGAGAAGGGGCTGGCCGAGAACAGCTTAGCCTCCTACCGCCGCGATCTCTCCCGCTTTGGTACATTTCTTGACCACGCGCCGGTTTCAGCAATAACGCTCGATGAGCTCCGGAAGTACATCGACCGGCTTCGAAGCGAGGGCTTGGGGAATCGCTCGATAGCCCGGCAAGTCGCCGCGTTGCGAGGATTCTTCGGCTTTCTGCTGGATGAGAGAGAAATAGTTTGCAATCCGGCTGAGATGCTCAGCGCGCCTAAATTTGGGTCCGCGTTACCCAAGTTCCTGGACGCTGGAAGCGTCGACAAACTGATCGAGCAACCGCCGCAGGATACCCCCCTGGGAATGCGCGATCGAGCCATGATGGACCTGCTCTACGCGGCGGGAGTTCGGGTCAGCGAACTCGTCCAACTCCGCCTGGGTGATCTCGATACGGAGTCGGGAACGGTTCGGGTGATCGGTAAGGGGAACAAACAGCGGCTTGTCCCGGTAGGAAGGCAAGCTTTAGCATCGACCGAGAACTACCTTCGACGTGGCCGCCCAACCTTGCTGAAAGGCCGGAACAGCCCGTTCCTTTTCGTGACCGCAAGAGGAACGAGGATGACCCGGCAGGGTTTCTGGAAAGTGCTGCGGGGATATGGCAGAGCGGCTGGTCTGAAACGCGCGCCCAGCCCACACGTCCTGCGGCATACATTCGCGACACATCTGCTGGAGGGCGGTGCTGATTTGCGCAGCGTGCAGACCATGCTTGGCCACGTGGACATCGGAACCACCCAGATCTATACCCACGTTTTGCCCTCCCGTTTGCGACAAACCGTGGAACAGCATCATCCACGCGCATCGGGGCGAAAAGTTGCGCGAATCAAGGCTGTTGGAAACCGGAAGGGATAAGGACCATGAGCGACTACATGTTCATGCTGGACAACCACCTGACGGGCGAGCAGAGCAAAGCGGTGGCGGTAGTGCGCGAGGCAGCCGAACAGGCGCATCTGAATGTTTTCCTGGTCGGCGGGGCGATGCGCGACATGATGGGAGGCTTTCCCATCCGGGACCTCGATTTCGCAGTTGAGGGCCCCGCCGTCAAATTTGCAAAAAGCCTGGCGGAACACATCGGGGCAGAAATTCTTTCCGTCGACGATCATCGGAAGGCGGTGGAATTGCGGTTTCCTGGCGGCGTGAGCGGAAGCATCGCAATGACGCGATCGGAGAAGTATGCCAGAGCGGGTGGACGGTCAACGGTTCAGCCAGCCGCCATACATGAAGATCTTCGCGCTCGGGATTTTACCGTGAATGCGATCGCGCTGTCGTTAGGCCAAGCCTCGCGAGGACTGCTGCTGGATCCTGTAAACGGGCTGGGCGATCTCGCCCGAAAAGAACTGCGCGCCGCGTCTAATTACGCCCTCTACGACGATCCGTCACGCCTGTTCCGGTTGATCCGATTTCGCGCACGGTTTGGATTTTCCGTCGAGGCTCGCAGCTTGAGCCAGTATCAGAATGCACGGGAAGCGAAGCTGGAAACCAAGATTCCGCCTGCAGCACTGAATACAGAGTTCCGGCAAATCGGCATCGAACCGAACGCCGGGGAAATCCTGAGATCGCTTGAGGAAGAGCATTTGCTGAGTGTCGTTTCTCCAGTGCTTGCCGGTCCGAAACTCAACCTCGCTGGCTTTCAAAAACTGCTGAAAGCCCGGCAGTGTCTCGCGTTCGGACTCGAAACACGGGTCACTTGGAGTGCCTTGCTGTGGTTTCTCCTGTTAGAGCGCCTCTCCCCAAAGGAACGCGCACAAGTTATCAAGGCGCTCGAATTACCGAAAGAAGAGGCCGAGTCGGCGATGAAATTGGAGGCTCGCGCTTCGAAACTCGAGAAGGAACTGGCCGCGACCAGGCTTCCGAAGCCTTCGGCGGTGTATAACATCGCTTCCAAAGTCCCTGGCGAAGTGGTCCTGTTTGCTTTGATGAGGTCGGGTCAGCGGGTTGTATTGGACCGCCTGAAGAACTACTTCCAAAAGTACTTGCCCCTGGCGCAGGAAGTCAGTGACTCCGATGTGATACGTGCCGGAGCGGAGCCCGGAACCGCCAAATTCCACAAAATCAAGGCCCAGTTGATTGCCTCGAAGCTGGATGCCCGGCCCAAGAAGGTTGTCCTCGAAGAGCCGCCGCCACCGCCATCGGTCACTGGCCGCCGCTCCATCACTTTTGCTCGATAGTATCATCCCATTGTTAATCGGGATTATGGAAAACTGCGTGCTTTCGCGGTACCCTGTTAGGAGATGGACAAAGTCCTTCCGGGTCCCGAGCAGGCCAAAATCGACGCGAATTACCTTCGGGGTACCGTTGCCGAGGAGTTAAACAACGACGAGGCGGCTTTCTCCAAAGCTACCACCGCAGTCCTGAAGTTCCACGGCATGTACCAGCAGGACGACCGCGATTTGAGAAAGGCCGGGCCAAAGCAGGTATCTGCGATGGTGCGTGTTGGGGTTCCGGGCGGCGTCCTTAAGCCCGATCAATACCTCGCGCTCGATCGGCTTTCGGACATCGGCAACGACACACTCCGAATCACTACCCGTCAGGATATCCAGTATCACTCTGTTCCTAAGGTCCGGGTGCGGGAGCTGATTCAGGGGATAAACGAGAACTATCTCACGACCCTCGCTGCGTGCGGAGATGTCGTTCGGAACGTGATCGCCTGCCCTGCGCCGTTCGAAGACGAGCAGAGGCATCAGTTACAGCCCGTGATCCAATTTATCGCTCGCAGCTTAAAACCCCGGAGCAAGGCTTACTACGAAATCTGGGTTGACGGAACGAAGGTGGAGACTCCGGAAGCAGAAGTGCCGCAGGGCGAGGTGGAACCTCTCTACGGTGCGACATATCTGCCGCGAAAGTTCAAGATCGGCTTTGCTTTTGCTGGTGACAACACAACCGACGTTTACGCCAACGATGTCGGAATCGTGCCTCACTATGAGGCGGGCGAATTAAAGGCATTCACGATTCTCGCCGGCGGCGGAATGGGCCAAAGCGCCGGCGTGAAGGCAAGCCATCCGAGAATGGCCGACCCGATCTGCTCAATCGGTCCTACGAAAGAAGAGTTACTTGAGGTCTGCTCGGCCATAGTCTCGATTCACAGGGATTTCGGGAACCGCATCAATCGCAGGCTTGCGCGCTTAAAGTATGTGCTGGATGCCTGGGGCGTCGATAAGTTCAAAACGGAACTGGAGACACGTGTCGGGCGGACGCTCGCTCCACCCCGTCCACTTACATGGACCCGCGCGGCCGACTACCTGGGCTGG
>JAFAUR010000647.1 GCA_019243205.1 Acidobacteriaceae bacterium
TCCTTCAGACTGGACATCCATACTTTGGGAAAGCGATCCTCCATCATTAGCTTGAGCAAAAACTGAGCGTCTTGCCGATCGGTCTTCTGTTTCCGCACGCGCATGGCTGCGATCTGGGCGGCATCTCCAATCCACACCTCGAACTCCAGCTCCATCAACAATCGTTCGAACCATCGCCTATGACCGGTTGCTTCCAGCCCAACTCTTACCTTGACTGCTCTCAACTTCAAATCGCGATAGAACTTCTCCGCTTCCCCATCACTGTGCTTTAACCTGTGCTCGCTATAGTCTCCTGTTTCCGTATCCACCATTGCGATTTGCTGCACGCTCGGGTGATAATCACAACCAACAATCAGCATCTTCAGCTCCTTTCTCCCGAGCCTTCGTTCGTTGCTACAAGTCTAAAAGCGCCGTTGTTATGGAATCAGTGTTTACGAATACGGCCGTCAGTCCTCTGAAACTCGGGTTCTCGGAAACTTGCTGAAGACGGATGCATCACTCGCTCACGGACGCCTGATTGTGCCGTGCGGTACGCGATATCATCTCGTCGGGACAAATCGTCGCTGGCCCGGAGGTTCATGCAAGTAAAAAAGAGGTGCAGTATGAAGCGCAAGTCAACCATTTGCGGCATTCCCGATTTGTTGCGATTAGAGAAGATAAGCCCCCGCGGGATGTACGCCGGGAACAGTGAAGCCTTTTGAATTCTGGTTCGGGGGAAATTGGAGAGGCTAGTCAGAGCAGATCCCGATGCGATCTAGAACGCATCCACTCTTCGTAAGGCTCGACGTGTAAGAGCGCCGTTTTCCCTCGCAATTGTTTCAAGAATGCTAATTCGGCTCGGCGCTGTTTGGCCGATGCGGTCGACTTATCGGTCTTTTTTGGCGTCAGTCGGATGCCTACTTGGGCAGCTTGAACTCTCGAAATGTCACCCAGAAAATCACCGAAAGCAACCGCATCGCTGATTTTGTAGTCGGCGTTGGAGTCGTCATTGACGGCTTTGATGCGGTCTCGGAGCTCATCAAGAGCCTGCTCGACGCTCCGTCGAGTGAACCGGGGCGATTTGGAACCGGAAACTAGATCGCCTTGTTCTGTAATTCTCCACTTTCCTGTCTGCCGGCAGGTTCTATGTAACCTTGGAGCTGCAGTACGATGATCCCTTGTTTCGCTTCCGGCAAGCCGATTTGCAGCGCCTTAGCCATCTCCTTCTCAGTCCATGTTTGGACGCCACGAGTTTGCTTCAGAAAACTCAGCAATTCCGCCGCAGAAACCTGAGGGAGAGATTTCGAATCAGGCGTCTCAACCTTCGAGATCGCGTCATCCGGCGGGGAATTTTGTGCAGGCTTCTTTGGCATTTCGCACCCGTAGAATCCGCTCTAAGCACCTCAGTCCGCGTACGGCAAGCGTTGCTGATTCGGCGGCTTAGGTGGCCGGCCCTTAAACGCTTTCTGCTGGTTCCGCAACATACCGGCCACAAATTGCCACGTCGGGCCTGGAGTCTCTCGCCACGGAGCTGGAACCGTGACCCGACAAAAGATTTGATGGTTCGGCTCGAAATGGACCAAGCTGCCGGACTGGGCATGCACGATTGAGCGTTCGTCCGGGGCAAGAGGCCCGATTTCTACGAGCCCGCATTCGATGGGGAGTTCGGAAGTGTTTAGTAGCCCAGCAGGCGTTACGAAATAAAACTCATTCGAATAACGCAAGCCGATGCGACGCTTCAACGGCTGTTTCATTTCGCAGAGAAAGTCTGCTCGCGAGGTCTTCACTTCGTAGCACACTCGTCGCATAGATGTGTGCGGTAAGCAATTCAGCGCATATGCATCTAGCCGCTGCGCGGCATTGCCGTGAAATCCAGTTCCGACGCGCAGTTCCCGCAAAAAGATCCACTCGGATGTGCTGCTATGAAGACAGCGTTCCACGACATCGAGCAAGACAACCGAACTTAGTTGGCTTAGTTCAAGATTGAATGTTTGCTGAAGGATTCGTACGGCGTCGAGATTTCCAGTTGCGAGTGCAGCCATACCGACTATTCTGGACCCGATCATCTGTCCACTGGATAGAAGAAACGTGCGCTCGACGGAATCAGCAGGCATGGGAGCGGAACTCGCTAACGGTGATGCAGACGGAATTCCGGATTGATTCGTAAACCCTTGCCGACCAGGGCGGATCTATTTCCCCGTGATGCCGCGCCGGACGCCAATCTCAACGTAGGCGACTGACCAGTCAAGTGGATTGCTCTATGCCGTCAGTCATGTGCAGAGCTCGGGTATACTAAGCCGGATGTTCGCTAGGATTGTGGTTCTGCTGATGGCTCTATGCTGCTCTCTGTTCGCGTCTATAAGCTCGGAGAGCGCCTTTGATGCGCTTAAAGACCTTCAAGGTACGTGGAGGATAGAAGTAGACGGAAAGCCGATGAAGTTCCAGATGTCCTACGCACTGGGTTCTAACCAGTCGATCGTGACCGAACAATTCGGTAAGGAACTTTCCGTCTTTTATCTGAATAATCAGAACCTTGAGATGATTCACTTCTGCAATCGAGGCAACCAGCCGCATCTTCGACTCGCGGAGGGCTCCGTGCCAGGCGTTCTACTGTTTGAAATGTTCGAGATAAGGAATTTAAGCGTCCCGGATGCTCCACTTCTACGAGCAATCATTTACAAGCTGCTTGATGCGAATACGTTTGAGTTGGAAATAGTCTGGCAGCCAAACGGATCCGAGAAGTACACGCTTCACCGGATCGGTGGTGAATAAGAGCCTTTCGCAACATGATTGCAAAATAATCGCCTAGCCGTCGAATGCCAGCAAGCCGACTTATAGTCGAGCCAAGGAGTTGGCTCAATAAGGAAGATATCCACAGCCGTCGGTCGCCAAAGGCTGTGGAAAAGTTCTCTCTAGTCGTTCCGAGCCTGTTCCGTTGATAGCGGCGGAGCACGAGGAATAAGTATAGAGAGCAGGCGTCCCGCTGTTACGAGTAATGCCGACTAACACTTGATGTTTTCGTAAAGACCCTCGAGCAGCGGGATGTGCTTCGCTTAGACGAATTCTCAGAAGCTGTCGCTGGACCTCAGCACGACGCCTATAAGTCCTTTGGAGATGCGAAGCCTGCTTGCCGAAAATAATCGCGGAGCGAAAGCAAGATGAAGCAAAAAGATAATGCGGATCGCGACGAGCGCTACGCAGCCTGGGTTGGCTTCGATTGGGGAGACCAGGAGCACGCTTGGGCACTCGAATGGACCGACACCGGAGAGCGGGAGCGAGGGCGCCTGGAGCAAACGCCAGAAGCATTGGATGTTTGGCTCGGTCAGTTAATGAGCCGGTTGGATGGTCGGCGAATAGGCGTTGCCATCGAGCAAAAACACGGGGCAGTCGTGTGGATGCTTTTGAAATATGAGTGTGTCGAGATCTATCCGGTCCATCCGCAAGCAGCCGGGCAATTTCGTCAAGCCTTGTACCCGTCCGGAAGCAAGAGTGATCCCGCCGATGGGGAACTGCTCCTGGAGTTGCTGGTGCATCACCGAGATCGTCTCCGTCCTTTGGAACAGGATGACGAACCAACTCGTCGACTGCTGATGTTGGTAGAACAACGCCGGCATTGGGTGGAGGAAAAGAAGCGACATGGCAATCGCTGTCCGCCCGCTTGAAGGTCTACTTCCCACAAGTGCTGAACTGGTTTGACGATATCGGAGCGGCGCCGGTTCTCGATCTGCTGG
>JAFAUR010000522.1 GCA_019243205.1 Acidobacteriaceae bacterium
AACATCGGTCTGAAAGGGGAATAGCGAGCTGAAGGTAACAGCCGGCTCCGGCCGGCGAGCCGTTGCATCCAGCCATTCCTCCAGAAAACCAAGCTTTCGCATCGCAAGCGTCACGGCCGAATAGAGCCGGTCACTCCGAAACGTGAAATCCAGCCGGGTGTCGCCGCCGTCCCCGGGCCCAAATCGCCAGGGTCCGGTGGGCCGCAAGCGAATCAAAACCGCTGGCTGCATTTAGGCGAGCTTCTCTGCAAAATCGCCGGCGCTGACGAGCGATTGCAAGGCCGAGAGATCCGCTCCGGAAATCAAAGCATTCTCGGGAGCGCCTTTTGCGTAATAATCTTTGCCGCGCCAGGTCAGGCTGAGTGCGTTCAAATTGACGCGGCCATTTCCACGGCTTCCGCCGCCGCCTAGCGCATCGTCCTCGAGCAACCGTAACGCTTCGACTATCCGAGCAAGCAACGGCTTGTCTTCTTCGCAGAGCACATCGAAAACCATGCGGAAATGGAACTTTGCACCCGCCGGGACGCGCTCGAGAGTACGCGGATTTGCCTGCGAGGTAATTCGATCTACCGCGTTTTCACTTTTGACTTCGGTCAGCTCGTCATCGAGATTTTCACGCATCTGCTGTGTGATGCTGTCAACCAGCAGCGGCGCATCATAAACGGTCAATCGCGCCGGAGTGGCAGCCGCACCTTCGATGGCCTCACCCGAAACGCGCTCTGCCCGCCCGGGATTTCGGCCAAACAGAATGCATACTTCGTCGTCCGGACGATCGCTCTGGTGAATGCGTACTTCCTGGCCTTTGCGCTTCGATAGATAAACCAGCTCAGCAGGAACCGCCAACCCGAGCGTCTGCTCCAGCAAGGAGCGGAGACGGCCACGGAGCGAGCTGCCAGGGATATAGGGAATGCCGAAGGCGTCTTTTACTACCGGGTTATCCGCGCCGCCGATTTCGAGCGATCCTTTACCCGCGCCGATGTGCAAGCCGGTCTTGCATTGGATTTCACCTTCGAGAATCAGCTTGCCGAGAAAAGCAAGCTCCGTACCTGCTGTGTGAGAACTCATGTTCAAGATCCTGTCGTGTTCCGTTGAGGTGAACTACTCGTTGTAGGCTATGATCGCCTCGAAAAGATCGCGGAAGCGTTCGTATCCGCGCGCGTCGTTCTTGCGCGTCACTTGCAAGAGCAACCGTTCCAGCGCGTCGAGGCTGCGAAGTGAATGCCGGGCGATGGTGTACGCGAGCCGGGCCCGCACCATGACGAATTCATGTTGCCTTTCTCCTTCGGGCGTTCGCGTAGCGCGCCGGACAGCGTTGTAAAGGCGGCGCAGCTGGCTCTTAGTTCCGGAATCCATATCGCGCATGCGGCTCACGACTACGTGCGCCTGGTTGTCGAGATACAAACTGTCGGATATCAACTTCTCGAGGTCGATTTCGGGCGGGCCTTCACCGCGACGGTCGCCCGGACCTCCGCGTGGGCCTCGTGCATCGCGACCTCGATCGCCGCCCTGTCTCTCGGCACGATCCCCGCGGCCCTCGCCTGGTCCCCGGTCCCCTCGCGGACCACCGCCGCCGGGACGGCCTTCGCGAGGCGGCCGGTCTCCGGTGCGACGCTCTTCAGCTTTCTTCTCTTCAATTTCAGCCATCGAATCCCTTCCCAAGAAGTTTTCAGACGAGTTGTGTGCGGCTCAGTCTCCGTTGCCTGCAGCCAGGCGTGCCCACTCCAGGCCGACCCGGCCGGAGGGACGTAGCTTTGCTGCCGACGTTCGTTTCCCAATCAAACTGGCGATTGCCGCGTTCCGGAGATTATTGACGTCTTTGCCGCGTGCTTGCGGAATGACTTGCGCGAGCCGCATATAGGTGCGCCAGGGTTTATCAACTCGCGGCGTTTTTCGTCGCGAGCTCCGCGTCTGGCTCGCCTCACGATAAACGGAAGCCAGATCGTGAATGTAATCCGGCGAGTACCCAAATTCGCGCACCAAGCGCAGAAGAGCTATTTTCAGTTCTTCCGCATCATTCAATCGCTTCCATTCGAGCGTCCTGCCGAACAGATCGAAGGAACCCGGATCAATCGCCTTGGCACGACGAAGCTGTGTCACCGCGGACTCAAATACGGCGGCAGGCGCACTGTCGATCTCAGGCGCGATTGCAAGCGCCATGCTCACCGTTTTGCCTTCCAGTCCCGTGAACGACTGCAGATTGTGCTCCGCGAATTTTTCAAAAAGCCTCTGGAGCTCACGGGCGAGTAGTAGCAAGGCATCCCACGCGCCGATCACCGTAAAATCGTCGCCTCCGCGGTAGAGAATGCTCACCTTGCGCCAGAATTCCGGGAGTGTGCAGAGAAGCGAAAGCTCGCCCCCAAAAAACTCTTTGAACAGGACCGAGAGGTGAATATGCTCCTCAATGGTCGCCACGCGACGGAGCTGGCTATCGAACTGGTCGATGTCGCCGACCAGGATGCCCCAGCGGTCACTGCCTTCGGCGCGCGACGCTAGTTCCGCCGGAT
>JAFAUR010000775.1 GCA_019243205.1 Acidobacteriaceae bacterium
GGAGACAACACTCGGTTTCAACCAGTTACGCTTGAAACGCTTATCGACTCGCCCGTCCTTGCTGGGAAGTTCTTCAAAGAAATTCCGCTGGCGCCCGAGGTCACGCCCAAACATTACCTCGACATGGCCGCCGATGGCCCGGAGGATCTGAAGCTCTCTGATTCCGATATCGCCGCCTTCAGCAATCTCGTCCGCGAAACCGGTTCTCTCTACGCCTCGCGCCATTACAACCGCTACCACTTCCTGCTCACGCTCAGTGACAGCGTCGCCCACTTCGGTCTCGAGCATCACCAGTCAAGCGATGACCGCCTTGACGCTCGTACGTTCCTGGACGACGATCTCAAACTGCTCTCCGGCGATCTCCTGCCTCACGAATTCACACACTCCTGGAACGGAAAGTATCGTCGCCCCACCGGTCTCGCCACCGGAAATTACTATCAGCCGATGAAGGGCGAACTGCTGTGGGTCTATGAAGGTCTCACACAATACCTAGGCGATGTCCTTGCGGCCCGCAGCGGCATCTGGAGCGCCGATCAGTATCGGGATTACCTCGCCAGTTCCGCCGCCTTCCTCGATCACCGTCCCGGGCGCACCTGGCGCGACCTACAGGACACCGCTACCTCCGCACAGATCCTCTCTGACACCAGCGATCAATGGGACAATTGGCGCCGCTCGGTTGATTATTATCCGGAAGGCGAACTCATCTGGCTCGATGTCGACACCACGATTCGCAAACTCTCGGGCGGCAAGAAATCGTTGGACGATTTCTGCAAACGCTTCCTCGGTCTGGGTGGCAACACTCCACCGCGAGTCGTTCCTTACACCTTTGGAGACATCGTTTCTAACTTGAATGCGATCCAGCACAACGATTGGGCCACCTTCCTCCGCGAACGTCTCACGTCGAAAGCAAATCACGCCCCTCTCGGCGGTATTGCGAATGGTGGGTACAAAATCGAGTACACCGATAAACCGAACGACTACGCGCGCGCCGACGAAGGCCATGAGCGCGGCTTAAACGCCTGGTACTCTCTTGGCATTCGCCTGTCCGACAACGCGATTGATGACGTTCTGGTCGATTCCCCAGCATTCAAAGCAGGACTGGGCCCAACGATGAAGATCATCGCCGTAAACGGGCGACGCGCGAACGATGAACTCCTCCGTGCTGCCATTCAGGCTGCGAAAAGCGGGCGCGATCCGATTCAGCTCATAGTCGATAACGCCGGCTTCTTCAGGCTTGTCACCATCGATTACCAGGGCGGTGAGCGCTATCCGCATCTCGTCAAGATAGGGCAGGGAAGTGCCTCTCTCGACGACATACTGAAGCCGCTGGTAACCCGCCCCCCGGCCAAAACCGCCGAATAATAATGACGGATGGCAGCAGAAGACGAACTCCGTTTCTCTAACGCGGAAACCAGCGGTTATCCCACGCTTCTCACTTTTCTCGTCATCGCTGTGCTGTTCGAAAGCATTCCGGCACATTTCCTGATCGGTCGCTGGAGCCGCCCGGTTGCATGGGTCTGTACTGCGGTGAGTGCGTATGCCCTCTTTTGGCTCGCCGCCGCCATTCGGTCCTTCCGCTCCCGCCCGGTTCTCGTCTCCGAAAATATGCTCATTCTGCAACTCGGCTCCTTGTGGCGCGTTGAAATTCCTCGAACGGCAATTGTCTCCCTGACTCGAATGACCGGTTCCGAAAATGCGCGCCGGCAGCCTGGAACTCTGTCACTCGTCAAATGGAACACGCCTCAATGGCAACTCATCGTGAACCAGCCTGTACTTGCTTTCGGCGCGTACGGTTTTCGCAAACCTGTCACGAAGGTGACTTTTTCTGTTGACGAGCCATCGCGATTCGAGCGGGCCGTCGCGGTCCTCATGCGCCATGAGTAATCTCCTCCAGCGCTATAGTTTTTTTGAATGCAGTTCGTCACCATCGATCCTTGGCCCACGCCCGAGCCCGTCGACTACCGTCCGGAACTCGAAGCTGGCAACGTTCTTTTCTTCCCGTCTTCTCCGTTCAATCTCCCGGAGCGATCGAAAGAGTTTCTGCGCAATTTGAATTTTTCCGGCGGAGCCATTCATAAAAACGTCGCGTACAAACCTTCTCTCGATCGTGTCACCGGTGTCGAAATGGAAAGCGATCGCCTCCAAAGATTGCACGAAATCATGCGCGATTACTCCAGCATGGTCGTAGAATTCGCCACCGCCCTCCTGCCTCAGTACGCGCCGCATTGGAAACTCGACTATGCTAGTTTCCGCCCGGTCGAAGAGGATGGCCGCGATCTGCCTTTAAACAAGCGCAACGATCTTATCCATACAGACGCGTTTCCGTCTCGTCCCACCAACGGCGATCTCATCCTGCGCATCTTCACCAACATCCATCCGTCAAAAACGCGCAACTGGATCACGACCGACCCGTTCCCGGTGATTGCTGCCCGTTACGCGAAAGATGCGGGGCTCGAAAGCATCGCGCGAGATGCCGCATCCGCGGCTGGCCGCCTCAAAAATACATCCGTGCGTTTTTTACGCAACGCCGGTCTGCCGGTGGTTCCTCGTTCCGCCTACGACCAATTCATGCTGCACTTTCACGAGTACCTGAAGCGCAACGGAGACTTTCAGAGAAACACAGCCAAATACCGATTCGACTTTCCCGCTGGCTCCACTTGGCTGACCTTCACGGATGTTGTTCCTCACTCGGTGCTCTCCGGGCAGCACGCCCTCGAGCAGACGTTCATCATCGCCCGTTCGTCGATGGCGAACGCTGACCAAGCGCCCGTGTCTGTACTCGAGCGTCTCTGCGGAAAACCGCTCCTCGAAACCGGTCAGCCCGCCCGCTAACAGATTGAACATCTCCGCATGGCCAGCACCCGTCCACTCGGACCTCTCTCGCCGGCCGAAACGGAGGTGCGCGGTCGATTGCGGTCGCATATCGAAGTGCTTTCGGAACGGATCGGCGGCCGCGACGCTCAACACCCGGAAGCACTCAGCGAAACACTTGACTACCTCGAAAACGAGCTTAGCTCCTTCGGTTACGGGCCCTCAAGACAGAAGTTTTCGTATGGTGGTCAGGATTTTGTAAACCTCGAAGCGGAAAGAATCGGTGCGAAACACCTCGGGGCAGTGGTTTGCGTCGGTGCCCACTATGACACCGCAGGCGGCCTTCCCGGCGCAAACGATAACGGGAGCGGAGTCGCCGCGACTCTCGAACTGGCACACCAATTCGCTACACTCGAGACGTCTCGTACACTTCGATTCCTCTTTTTCGCGAACGAAGAGCCGCCATATTTCCAAACTGACGGTATGGGCAGCTATGTTTACGCCAAGCGCTGTCGCGAACGCCACGAAGACATCACGGCCATGCTGTCGCTTGAGACCATAGGCTACTACTCCGACCAGCCCGGCAGCCAAAACTACCCGGTTGGCCTTCCTCCTATTTACCCGGACCGTGGCGACTTCCTCAGCTTCGTCTCCGACCTGAGGTCGGTTTTGCTCCTCCGCGCGGCCCTTAAAGCATTCCGCAACGCAACCTCACTTCCCGCCGAAGGAGCAGCTGGGCCCACATTGGTTCCCGGCATCGGCTGGTCCGATCACTGGTCATTCTGGCAATTCGGCTATCGCGCCCTGATGGTGACGGATACCGCTCCCTACCGCTATCCTTATTACCACTCCGCCGAGGACACGCCGGATAAACTCGATTACGATCGGCTGTCACGCGCATTCACCGGCATCGCCGCTCTGGTGCGAAACCTGACTGCAGCGTGACACCTCATGCCTCGCGATATAGAAAGCGAAATGCAAAGGCTGGCCGCGTTGTGCGATCGCGGAGGCGACGAATGCGTGCAAGCCCTCCGCAAAGCACTCCGCGACAAAGTCAACCTGATGGTCGCGAAGGCCGCCAGGATCATCGGCCAACAAAGATTGCGCGCGCTCATTCCTGATCTGGCAACTGCGTTCGACCGCGTTCTCATCGATCCCGTCAAAAGCGACCCCAAGTGCTGGGCCAAAGAAGCCATCGCGAAGGCGCTGAAAGATCTCGACCACGCTGAATCGGTCTTGTTTGTGAAGGGTGCCGCGCACGTACAAATGGAACCGGTTTGGGGCGGGGAAGAGGATACAGCCACTGCGCTTCGCGGGATCTGCACACTAGCCCTTCTCAGCTGCACAGATCTCACTCGGGAAGACAAACTGTGGGCCGCGATGCGCCTTCTTACAGAAGCCTCGCCTTCACTCCGCAAAGACGGCGCTGTCGCTCTCGAATCTCTCGAAGGTCGCGAAGCTGCCCTGTTGCTCCGTTTGAAAGCACGAATGCACGAGAGCGACCACACCGTCACCGGCCAGGTGCTTGAGTCACTTCTCAGAATCGAAGGAGATCGGGCGCTTCCATTCATAACCGAATTCCTACGACATCCAGTCCAGGAAGTCCGGGAGGAAGCGGCCCTCGCTCTCGGCGCCTCGCGGTCTGCGGCCGCCATCGAGCTCCTAAAAAACTGTGCCGTTCAGAAACATGCGCCTGTAACTCTCGAGATCCTGTTTCGCGCCCTCGCCATTTCCCGCCAGCAGCAGGCCCTTGACTTCCTCTACGAAGTCATCCGCACTCACCGCCCGAGAGAAGTTGTAGACGCGCTCTACGCGCTCGAGCTTCACCGCGATTCCGTCGAAATCCGTAGCCAGATTATTCGCAGCATCGAACACAGATCGGAACCGGAAATTCGCCGCGAATTCGAGCGTCTCTTTCCCGCCTCCTGAGCGAGGAAACCGCTTGTTACGGCCCGGATCAGAAGGAATCCAACGATCCCGATAAGATCTCAAGAGAGGCTTCCACTTGCTCTCCCGTCGCGGATTCTTACAATCCGCCATTGTCGCTGCCGCCCTGCGCTCGGACGAATCGACGACTATCCTCGAAGAATTCCAGTACAGGGAAGTCGAACTCGCCCCGGGGCTCGCACAATCGCAATTCGAGTCTACGCAATCCGTCCTGCTCGGGCTCAATGAAGACAGTTTGCTGAAGCCCTGGCGTTTACGCGCCGGTCTGCCTGCGCCCGGTCCCGAGCTTGGAGGCTGGTACGACGAGGTGCCGCTGCAAAAAACCGAGAGCGGCGGTCATGGCTTCGCGCCCGGCCACTGCTTTGGTCAGTGGCTCTCGGCGCTGGCCCGCGGTTATGCCATCGATCGCGATCCCGCGAAGCTTGCGAAGCTCGACCGGCTGCTTGCTCTTTACAGGCCCGCCATTTCCGGCCGATTCTACACAAATTTCCGGTTCCCCGCCTACAACTACGACAAGATGGTGATCGGCCTCATCGACGCTCATCAATTCGCCGGGATGGGGCAGGCCTACGAACTCCTGGCGCTAACGACAAACGCCGCTGAGCCGCATCTGCCTCCGCACGCTCTCGATCGCGATGAGCCCCAGCGCCGCTGGCGCGAATCGGTCGGCGACAACACAGCAAACGATTACACCTGGGACGAGTCGTACACCTTACCCGAGAACCTTTATCTCGCCTACGAACGGGGTGCCGGCGACCGCTATCGCATTCTGGCGCGCCGCTTCCTCCTGGATCAAACATATTTCGATCCGCTCTCGCAAGGGAAGAATGTATTGCCCAGCCATCACGCGTATAGCTTCTGTAACGCCCTGAGTTCAGCCATGCAGGCGTATTTCGTCGACGGGAGCCAAAAACATTTCCGAGCGGCCGGCAACGCCTTTGACATGATCGTGCGAACGCAGAGCTTCGCGACCGGTGGGTGGGGACCAAACGAAGGCTTTATCGATCCGGAGGGCGAAGGTTTATATGAAAGTCTGACCAGCACTCACCGAGGTTTCGAAACCCCCTGCGGCAGCTACGCGCACTTTAAACTCACGCGCTATCTGCTGCGCGCGACGGGAGACGGCCGATATGGAGACAGCATGGAGCGCGTCTTCTATAACACTGTCCTGGGCGCGAAACAACTGCAAGCGGATGGCAGCGCGTTCTACTACTCCGACTATAATTTTTCGGCCAGCAAAGCTTACTTTCCGGATAAATGGCCCTGCTGCTCCGGCACTCTTCCACAAGTGACCGCCGACTACCGGCTATTGATCTACTTTCGTGATAACCGCGGTGTGCTGGTCAACCTCTACTTACCCTCGACACTCCGCTGGACAAACACGGACGGCACACAACTGGCTCTCACGCAGACTGGAGATTATCCGACCGGCAACACAATTATGATCCGCATCCGCTGTTCACATGCCTGTCATCTTGCACTGCGTCTGCGGATTCCCCAATGGTGTGCCCCGGCCGGGGTAGCTGTCCGCGTCAATGCCAAGCCGATTTCCGTATCAGTCCAAAAGGGCTTCGCAACGATCTCGCGAAAATGGCACGACGGCGACCGCATCGATCTTTTTCTTCCTACGCCGCTTCGCCTCGAAGCGGTCGATCCGAGACACACAAACACCGTCGCGTTGCTGCGAGGTCCGCTGACCCTGTTTCCACTCAGCGACAATCCTCCACCACTGAGTCACGAGCAGTTGCTGAGCGCAGAACGATCGCAAACGAAAGACACTTGGCACATCCCTACAGCCTCAGGAGGTCTTATGCTCCGGCCCTTCTTCGGAATCGAAGACGAGCGCTACACAACCTATCTCATCGTTACGTGAACCGCCCTTTCATTTCCCACCATGACGCGGGTTCAACGCTACGTAGGTCACTGCGTCCCACGAATTGTGAATCCCTGAAAACAGAAAAACCAGGCTGGTAGCCGCAATCATGAATAACGATAATTGAGGCCGCCCTTCGAACAGCAAAGCCGCTACCAACACCGCCAGGTAAGCCGACATGGGGAGCCACGTGTACCAGAACCAGTCCTCTGCATCCGGTCTATAGGTCGACTTCATTGCATGCCTCACGACGCTCGCTGCATAAGCGAGTCCCAGGACTCCGCCCGCCGCGAGGCAAAATTCCACCTGTCGCGACGTAGTCCAAGGCGCGCTCATGACTACTGAAATCATCAGTGCCGCACAAAAATGGACCACAGTCGGCGTTCCGAAGGCGCTTACGTCACGCCGGTCGCCCGCGACCTGTGCCTCGGCTATCAAGGTCATTACTACAAATTGCAATCCTGTTAAAGCGCCTGCTGCAGACCCCAAAATGACATAGAAATTTGCCCATCGCGCAAGCAACGGTAATGGAGCATCTGGCATTATCCGTTGATATCCCTGTCGGTTCTACGCACCCAACCGTGATACCATTGCGACGCCTCGTGAAGTTCACCCAAGACGAGTTCCGGCGCAACAGGTTCAACTTCCTCATGATTGAAGCCAGCACAGGGCTCACGTTTTGCGGGATCGCCCTGAGTGCGCCTGATGACCAGGTGAAGCGCTCTCGCAACACCCGGCAAGCACGGATCGCCTATGACACGATTGTCCGGTTTCGAGGGAACCTCGACCTGACGAAAAATGAGGACTCAGAACTGGATGCCCAACTGGACCAACTCCGAGCAAATTTGACCCGGCTGGGTGAAGTGCTCTGAATATTCGAGAAAGCCGAAAGCCAGATGCAAGCGGTATAAGCTGAAATGACGGCGATGGAGTTCGCCAAAACCGCCTGTGAGGGCTGATGACTCCTAGACCCGACCCATGGAGTCCGCCTTGCAGACAGTTATCTTCATCTCACTCGGCGCTATCATTGGCGCCAATCTCCGCTACTTCGTCGCTCAGTACGTCTCCAGGCTCGCCGGCTCGGCGTTCCCTCTCGGAACCCTCCTCATCAACATCACTGCCAGCTTTATCCTGGGCTTTTTCCTCATCTGGACGAGCGAACGCGTACTGGCTGATCCCCGCTGGCGTATCTTCTTTGCAATAGGGTTCTGCGCTACCTACTCGACCTATTCCAGCTACGCCTTTGAAACCTTCTCTCTTTTTGAGCAGGGCCGCTGGGGATTCGCCGCTTTGAATGTCCTGCTCACGAATGGCGTGTGCTTTGTCGCCGTGGCACTCGGTGCGGCGTTGGCGCGCAGCATACAAAGGGGCTCTTAGATGAACACCGCTGTCCAGGTGACCATGTACCTGAATGAATGCGACAAGTGGAGGGAGATCCTCCAGACCCTGCGCCATGAAAACGTCGCCGGCGCAAGCGCGTTTCACGCGGTCGCCGGATTTAACGGCAGAAGTCCCGTCCACACTGCGACCCTTGTCGAAGCGGGAGGAAATCTGCCGGTCGTCATCGTCTTTGTCGACCTCGAAGAACACGTTAGCCGCGTTCTGCCAAAACTGTTCAAATTGGCGCCGCACCGCCTGATCGTCCGCGAGAACGTCATCATCGAACAAGGCGCGTTCGACTAGAAATTTTGCGGACGTTTCCGCAAATAGAATCGCAACTCAATTCCGGGCCGGCGCGCTAGTCCAAGGTAAACGATAAGTACTGAAGCCGGTCATCGCGCTGGACTTGCAAGACGACGGGCGCGCCAGGGGGAAGTGAACTTAGCATCCGTCGCAAGTTCTCGATACTTGTCACCTGCTGACCGTTCAGTTGAAAGATGACATCGCCTGTCA
>JAFAUR010000817.1 GCA_019243205.1 Acidobacteriaceae bacterium
TGAGGAAGGCCCGGATTGGGTTCAGTTCCGGAAAAAATTCGTGGAGTTAGGAGGCGATGGATTCTACGGCGCATGGCTGCCGGTCTATCGCGAGCCAGTGTTCCGTAATTTGAGCGCGATGGTCCAGGAAGATCCCGGCCGATGGCCGCACTATGCAGGCCTCCTGCCCGACTATCGCGAATTGAAATGTCCGGTACTGGACCGCATCCAACCGCGCCTGATGCAGTTTAAGACAAACTACTTCGATACTGCATCCGCCTGTGAGCAGGCTGAAATACTGGATCGAACCATTCGCCATTTTTCTTGATCCACCTCAGAGATATATGACGGGCGCGATTGTACAGGCACGGATGAGCTCTACGCGGTTGCCAGGGAAAGTAATGCTTGAGGCGGCCGGAAAGCCTTTGCTCGGCCATTTATGGGAGCGGCTGACCTACTGTCGCGAGTTAGATACGGTGCTGATTGCGACGACCGATAATCCCGCTGATGATGTCATCGAGGATTACTGCAATCGCGCGGCTATACCCGTCTTCCGAGGCCATGAGCAGGATGTCCTCGACAGGTATTACCAGGCTGCGAAACAGTTCGGGCTGAATGTAGTTATCCGCGTTACGTCCGACTCACCCTTGGTAGATCCAGGTCTGATTGACAGCACGATCCGTTTCTTTGACGAGCACAGATCAGAATACGATCTGGTTACGAACCGCCATCCCATCACACATGCGGACGGCCTTGACTTTGATGTGATGACCCTTGCAGCACTCGAATACGTTTGGCGGCATGCGACGGCAAAACATCAACGCGAACACACTGTCCCTTATTTCTGGGAATCCGGCATGCGAGTATTTAATGTCGAGGACCCGCAGCAGCTAGTCCGACAACACCGGTGGTGTCTTGATTACCAGGAAGATTACTGCCTGATAAAGGCTATTGTAGATGCGCTGTACGATCGAACGCGCTACTTCACGACGGAGAATATACTCTCCTATTTAGCGCACCATCCGGAGCTGGCAACTCTGAATTCCCGTTACATGGACCACAACAACTGAGTAGCTACTGCTGCCAATCCCCTTCCTACAGAAAACCGTCAGACATCGCATATGGACACGACAGTAAACAGTTTGTTTACCTCAGAGGAACTACGCCGAGCGTTGCGCGAGGTCGGCATCTCGAAAGGAGACGCTGTTTTCTTCCATGTCTGTCTGGAGCAGTTAGGGCAGATCGAGGGGGCGGCGCACGGGGAACAGCAATTCGCGTTTCTGGACACTCTTCAGGAGGCCGTGGGCGCCGAAGGAACGATTCTGATTCCGGCTTATACTTTTTCCTTTTGTAGACAGGAGCTGTTCGACGTCGAGAAGACGCCAACCAGTGGCGGTCCCTGGAGCACTTCCGTCGAGTTTCTGGAGTTCTTCCGGCGGCACCCTGGAGTTCTTCGGTCTCGCGATCCCATTCATTCGGTGTGTGCTCTTGGTCGTCGCGCAACGGAACTGGTCGCGGGGGTGCCGAACACATGCTTTGGCAAAGATTCCGTTCACGATCGGTTGCATTGCATGGACGGCAAAATCTGCATGATCGGCGTCGGCCTCGAAGAGGCAAGTTTCCAACATCATGTCGAGGAGATGGTAGGTGTCCCCTTCCGGTTTCGAAAGTTATTCACCGGCCAGATCCGTGAAAAGGGAGTGACGCGAAAAAGCGGCTGGATCTTCAACGTACACTTATTGGCGGAAAGCGGTCTTCCCGACGGGCGGAGATTGGATGCGCTGGCAAGAGCTTCGGGTCTCGTGCGCGTAGCGCATGTTGGCACAGGTGAGATTCTGGCGATCGAAGCGCGCGATTTGTATCAGGCCGTCTCAGATGCATTAAAAAGAGATCCCTGGTTTACAGCAAACGGCCCGGCAGCGGATCCGGTCGAGATTGAGAAGGACCGCGTGCAAGGGCGAGCGTTCTCGGTGCAGCTTCCGGCGAACGCTTCCATGGAAGAGATGATTGAGGGCTTGTGGCGTTTGCCTCGAGACATCGTTTCTGACGGATACGATGCCGCTCTGAATGCCTTGGCTGGGCAGGCCCCGATGATGATTCATGAATACCCGTCAGGTGAGGAGTGCTCAACGTGGATCGTACCAGAGAAATGGACGTGCCACGAGGCCTGGTTAGAAACAATGGATGGCAAGCGCCTGTTTTCGTACGCGGATCATCCATTACACGTCGTCTCTTCTTCTCTGCCCTATGAAGGTGAGGTGTCGCGCGAGGAGTTGTTGCGACACCTGCACGTGCATCCCAAACTTGCCGATGAGATTCCGTTCATTTTCAAGTATTACGAGCGCGATTGGGGCCTGTGCTGCTCCCGGACGCTGCGCGACTCTCTTGCCGAAGACCGCTATAAAGTTTGTATCCGAACCAGCTTCAGTTACGGAACTCTCAAAGTCGGAGAGGTGATTGTACCGGGCAGTTCGGAAGAATGCATTGTGCTATGCGCACACCTTTGCCATCCTCACATGGTGAATGACGATCTGAGTGGCATTGTAGTCGGAATTGAGGTCATCCGGCAGTTGCTTCGTAAGAAAGACTTGCGATACACCTACCGATTCCTGATCGTTCCGGAAACGATCGGTTCAATCGCATACATCAGTCATCACCGTGATTTGATTTCCCAAATGAAAGGCGGATTGTTTCTCGAAATGCTAGGTGTGAGCAATCCGGCAGCCTTGCAATTGTCGATGGAGGAGAAAACTGAAATCGATCGGTGCTTTCAGCTTGCTTTGTCGGAACACGACCCGTATGGCTGGGTCGGCAAATACCGGGAAATCATCGGAAACGATGAGCGTCAGTTCAACTCTCCTGGCGTGCGTGTTCCGATGCTATCTCTATCACGTGTTTTGCCGCCAACACATCCGGCGTGGCCCTATCCGGAGTATCACTCGAGCTCTGATACGCCAGCGATCACGTCTACCCGGCATCTTGAGGATGCGAGGGACCTCGTTCTGCGGATGATTGAAACAGTCGAAAACAATGTGACGCCGCTCAACCTGTTTCAGGGCGAGTTGTTCTGTTCGCGGTTTGGTATTCACATCGACGCATATGAGAATCCGGAAGGTAATCGCGCCCTATTCCGCCTTCTAGACCTTATCGACGGAACGCGTTCCATCGCCGACCTTGCCACAGAATGTGGCATTCGGTTTACGTCGGCGAAGGCGGTTATCGACGAACTGCTTCACCAGGGAGTGGTGTCGTTAGCTACTCGCGAGAAAAGCACCTCAGAAGGGTCGCAAGCCTACGTGGAAAACCGGCTCGCGGCTTCCCCGAATTAGCCGGCTCTTTCGTCATGCCCATCCGTATTCTGGTCGAACCGGGTACATACAATTGCCTCAACTTGGGGGACGTCGCGATGCTTCAGGTCGCGGTAAGCCGGTTAGCGCGGCTCATACCCTCGGCAACGCTTCAGGTGATTACCGATACACCCGACCGTTTGGCGCGGTACTGCCCCAACGCTATCCCGGTTAGCGCTAGTGCGCTGAGAATATGGTTCGAAGATGATCTCTTACTCGGGAGATTCGAACGGCTGTTTCCAGCGTACGGTGTATCGTACGCGCCCAAGGTGAAACCGTATATCAGGCGGCGATGGCCCCGGCTGCTTGAAGCTGCTCTTCACTGCACTCGTCCGCTCGATGCCCGACCGGGTGAATTACCTCGGTTTCTTGACGCGCTTGATTCGGCAGATTGCGTCATAGTTTGCGGGCAGGGATTTCTGACCGATCATGTAGGGAAACACGCGCTGGCTACTCTCAATCTGCTGGCGGCAGCAAAAGCAAAACGCATTCCGTATTTCCTGCTCGGCCAGGGTATCGGGCCGCTAACTGATAAGACCATTATCGGCCGGTCTCGAACCGTATTGCCCGATGCAAAATTGGTGAGCTTGCGCGAGCAGCTTGCTGGAGTTCCTTTTTGCCGGTCGATTCAAGTCCCGCGCGAAAAGTGCCTGGTGACGGGTGATGAAGCCGTGGAACTAGCTTACCGAAGGCAATACGCGACGCGCGGAAAAGGTCTCGGCATCAATGTGCGGCTTTCCCCCTCATCCGGGCTGACCGAGAACGTGCTGCCAATGCTTGCAGCAGTGTTGAACAGGTTCGCTCGAACGCGGCAGCTCGAATACGTACCACTTCCGATCGCCAGAGATCACAAACTCCGCGATGTTCAATCTATTCGGATACTGCTGAGCTTGACGGGTTGTGAATCGGACGGCGGAGTTTATCTCGAAACCCCGGAGGCCATCATCAGTGAAGCTTCTCGATGTAGGGTCGTCTTGACGGGCGCGTATCATGCCGCAGTCTTTGCTCTTTCGCAGGGCGTTCCGGCGGTCTGCATAGCGAAATCTAACTACTTTCGAGTAAAGTTCGAAGGTCTCGCGGATCAGTTCGGAACAGGTTGCACAGTCATCTCTCTCGATGAGGCGAACGCTTCCGGAGCGATATTTGAGGCGTTAGTGCGGGCCTGGGACGGAGCGCCATGGCAGGCGGAAACATTGCGGCGTGCCGCCGTTGTCCAGATTTTGAAGAGCTACCGTGTGTACAACCGCCTGGGGCGCTTTCTGCGAAGCAAGTTCCCCGAGGACGGGATAAACGCACTCGAGTACCCGATGGACAACCGGGGCGCTTGCGTTTGCGCCCGTTAACTCTCCTGTTTGCCGGTTGAACATGACTAAGAGTCAGCGTCGTGTTTTGTTGGTGGTCCCTCGGCCCATTCGGGATCTAGAAGGGCACGCGCTTGTGGCGTATTATCTGAAACGGCGGTTTGATCATGATGTGCATCTCTGGACCGGAGTTGGTACGGACCGGCAGATGCTCGACTACAAGCCAGACATGGTCGTACTCGATGTGGTTGGCTTTGAAGATCGATTGCAGGAA
>JAFAUR010000907.1 GCA_019243205.1 Acidobacteriaceae bacterium
AAATGTACGCGGCGCGCGCCTGCCGGGTCTGGTAATCTCCCAGGCAAACGCGGATCCGCACGCTCTCCAAGCGACAATAAAGGCGATGCTGCAAGACACAGCGGTTGACAATCCGCTCCTGATAGAGCGCTTCCCCATTCAGTTCGACGCCATCAAGGCTGAGCACGTCGAGCCCGCGATCGAGATCCTGCTTAAGCAGATGAAGGCTCGGATCAAGGACCTGAGCAGACCCGAGATCCCGCGTACGTACGAAAACATTCTGCTGAGCCTCGACCGGGCAACGGAGCCGCTCGATTTTGCGATCTCAGTCGTGAAGCATCTCGAAGCCGTCGCGACCACGCCCGAATTCAGAGCGGCTCATAATGCGGTACAAGGTCCTGTGAGCCAGGTCTACACTTCTATTCCGCTGGATGTGGAGTTGTGGAACGCAGTCAAGTCTGTTGCGGATCATGGAGGAGCTGACCATCTTGCTCCTGTTCACCAACGTTTTTTGAAGAAAACGGTGACGGGGTTCCGCCGCGCCGGCGCGGACCTCGACGAAGCAGGGAAGCGGAAGCTCGAGGACATCGATATCGAACTCACGAAAGCGACGACGAAGTTCGCTGAGAACGTGCTGGATGCTACGAACGCCTATGAGCTGCTGATCACCGATGAAGCGAAACTGGCCGGCTTGCCGGAATCAGCGCGAACCGCGGCTCGCGAAAATGCAAAATCCAAAGGCAAAGAAGGCTGGAGGTTGACGCTGCAGGGGCCCAGTTACATCTCATCGATGACGTACCTGGATGACCGCGCGATACGCCAGCAGCTCTGGCACGCGTCCAACTCGCGTGCCACGTCAGGCAATCTCGATAACAGGGAACTGATCCGCAAGATTCTCAAGCTCCGGCGCGATAAAGCGCGCCTGCTTGGCTACCGCGATTTCGCTGACCTGGTGCTCGAGGAGCGAATGGCTCATACAGGGGGGCACGCTCAGGAGTTCGTTGCCGACCTGGTCGGCAAGACAGAGCCGTTTTTCGAACGCGAAAACCGCAGCCTTGAGGAACTCGCGAAGAAGCTGGGTTACGAAACCGTTCAACCCTGGGATATCTCGTACCTGGCCGAGAAGCAGCGCCAGGCACTTTACGAATTTGATGAAGAAGAATTGCGGCCGTACTTCGAATTGAATCGAGTGATCGCAGGAATGTTTGACATCTTTGAGCGCGTCCTCGAAATCAAGATCGTCGAAGAGCCGGGAGTACCGGGCTGGGACGCGGCCGTCAAGTATTATCGTGTCGAAGAAGAAACTTCCGGCGAGCTTCTGGGCGGATTCTATACGGACTGGTTCCCGCGTGAAAACAAACGTGGCGGCGCGTGGATGGATTCACTGATTACCGGCAATCCCGACGAGGGACAACCGCATCTCGGGCTCATCTGCGGCAACCTGACCCCGCCGGCCGGAGGCAAGCCTTCACTGCTGACCCATCGCGAAGTCGAGACCATCTTCCACGAATTCGGCCATTTGTTGCACCACACGTTGAGCCGTGTCCCGGTGCGCAGCCTGTCGGGAACAAACGTCCCGTGGGATTTTGTCGAGCTTCCTTCGCAGATCATGGAGAACTGGTGCATGGAGCGCGACGCCCTTCATCTGTTTGCGCGGCACTACGAAACGGGAGAGCCGATCCCGGAAGAGTTGTTCGAAAAAATGAAGCGCGCCCGCACCTTCCGCAGCGCGAACATGCAGATGAGACAGCTCGGCTTCGGAATGGTGGACCTGAAGCTGCATCGCGAATTCGATCCCGACGGAGAGGTCGATCCAATCGAGTTTGCGCGGGATGTGCTGGCCCGATTCTCGCCCGCGCCTCTGCCTGCTGACTTCGCCATGATCACCAGCTTCACTCACCTGTTTGCAGGTCCTGTCGCTTACGGCGCCGGCTACTACTCGTACAAGTGGGCCGAAGTACTCGATGCGGACGCGTTCACTCGTTTTCAGCAGGAAGGAATTTTCAGCACCGAGGTGGGCATGGACTACCGGCGGCACATTCTGGAGCGCGGCGATAGCGAAGACCCGGCGCAACTCTACCGCGAGTTCATGGGACGCGACCCCGATGCGAACGCGCTCCTGGTCCGGCTCGGGTTGCTTCAGGCAGCATGACGGATGATGTTGACGCGCTTCGCAGAGAGCTGAAAGCATCTCAGGAGGCAGCACAATCGGCTTCGCAGGAGCTGCAGGATGTCGTCTACGCGATCGGGCATGACCTGCGCGCCGCTCTTCGAAATGTAATGAGCTATTCGCAACTGCTGGAGCGGCAGCACGGGCGGCCGGAGGAGTCAGCTGAGTTCACCGCTCTGATTCTCCAGGGCGCGACGGAGATGAACGCGTTCATTGACGACGTGCTCGCATTTTCGCGTGCCGGCGGAGCAGGCCGCCGCACAACCGTGCAATTGAATGCGATTGTGCAATGGGCGATGACTAAGTGGCCGGCGGGTACCTTTGGCCCCGGTGCGGCGGACTTGCAAATGCACGGTCTTCCGGAGGTCCATGTGAACGAGTCTGAGTTCGTTCTGCTTTTTCAGCACCTCATCGGAAACGCTCTTCGGTATGCCGGGACGGACCGTCCCAGCATCCTTATCAGCAGCGACGAGGGTCCGGACAGCTGGGCGATCTCAGTCCAGGACAATGGGCCGGGCATCGCGCCGGAATTCCACAAGCAGGTGTTTGCGCCCTTCAAACGTTTGCACGGCAAGGATATTCCGGGCAGGGGACTGGGGCTGGCGATCTGCCGCAAGATCATCCGGGCACATGGCGGTGAGATCTGGGTAGAAAGCAACGGCCAACACGGCTCTACTTTCAAGTTCTCAGTTCCGTTTTAGCCTTATGAATCGGTTCAATGCGTTCACGGTGGTGCATTTCGGCCAGAACGCGACTGTTAGCTCCACGACTTTTTCCCGCGTTTTCTATAGCTTAGCTTTGGCGACCAACGTGTTTAACCTCAGTTGGCTGTATGACGCGCACCCGCTTAGCTACCATGCTGATTGCCAGTTCGGCTTTGCTGGCGCTCGGGTTTGTTGTGCAGGCTCAATGGACGCCTGCTCCAGATCCGCAATATCCAACGTCGCCTTATCCGCAGACGACCTACCCGCCCGCGACTTCTTACCCGCCGCAGGCTTCCTCTCCGGCGCCGAGCGGCACCCAGGACTCTGGTAACTGGGACGCCCCGGATCCCGCGAGCGACCGGCAGCATGGCGTCGCGCGGATTAGCATCGCGCAGGGCGATGTCAACGTAAAGCGCGGCGATTCCGGGCGGCTGACCGCTGCAGCTATGAACGCGCCGGTTATGGCGCAGGACGAGCTGCAAACCTCCGGCGGATCTCGTGCGGAAGTGGAGTTCGACTCGGCCAATCTCGTCCGGCTTGCACCCGACACAGACGTCCGTATCGGCGATCTGCAATATCAGCACTACCAGATCCAATTGGCTGCGGGAACCATCATCTACCGCGTCCTCCGAAACTCGGCCGCGCAGTCCGAGATAGATACTCCGAGCATTGCCGTGCGTCCGACCAGAGAAGGGGAATACCGGATATCCGTTTTGCCGGATGGAACATCGGAAATCACCGTCCGCTCTGGCGAGGTAGAGATCTTCAGTCCGCGCGGCTCGCAGCGCGAGGGACCGGGGCATTCTACTCTGGTTCGCGGTAACCCTTCCGATCCCGAATTCCAAGACACCTACGAGATCGCGAGAGATCAGTTTGACGATTGGAACGAGGCGCGAGACCGCGATCTGCTGGGATCGCAGAGTTACGCGCGAGTGAGTCCGGACGTCGACGGCGCCGACGACCTCGACCGGTACGGCAACTGGGTGCCTTCTCAGTACGGCGATGTCTGGGCTCCACAGACTGCGGTCACAAACTGGTCTCCGTACAGCAACGGCTATTGGACCTGGACGAACTACTACGGATGGACTTGGGTTGATTACGCGCCGTGGGGCTGGGCGCCGTACCACTACGGGCGCTGGTTCTGGAATGGCGGGCATGGATGGTGCTGGTGGCCAGGACCGCGCGTCGGCTTTCAGCTTTGGAGTCCGGCGCTGGTTGGCTTCTTTGGCTGGGGCGGAGGACTCGGTTGGGTCGCCCTAGCGCCCTATGAAGCGTTTCACCCGTGGTGGGGGCATGCTTGGAGACCCGGTTATGGATACGGCTTTTACAACCGGGGCGGCTACGGTATGGGTGCTCATTTCAATGTGCTCAGCACCTATCGCAATGCGGCCGTTCGTGGAGGCGCCCTGACGGCGTCCTTCGACCGCTTCGGCGGGCCCGGAATGCGCTTCAACACCGCCTCGAGACCGCAGTTGACCAATGCTAGCCTGGTACGCGGTTCCGTACCTGTAACGCCGAACCGGAACAGCTTTCTGTTCTCTTCGAGACCGGCGGTGGCAAATCCGAGATTCGCCTCCGCGGGGAATCGCCAATTCTTTTCCGCTCAATCAGCGTATGGAAGCGGCTGGAATCGGGGAAACTATCAGACCCAGGCTCCCAAGGCAGTTCAGAGTTATCAGGCGGGTGGTCCGCCGCAGCGACCTTCGGCTCCTTCGAGCGGATGGCAGCGTTTTGGCGATCCCGCTCGTGGATCTTCGCCGTACCGCCAGGGTTTCGTAGGCGGTGGACAAGAGAACAGCGGATGGCATGCGTTCGGCCAGCCACAAACGAGTCCACGAACTTACGGCGGCAACGGGTATACAGGTGGCGGTCAGTCGTACGGGTCCGGAAATCGCTACAGCGCTCCGCAGCAGCATTACAGCGCACCAGCGCCACACTACAGCGCGCCTCCGCAACAGCATTATGGAGGCGGCGGCCAAAGTTATCACGGCAGCGGCAGTGGAGGCGGCGGGCACCAGGAGCGATCCTCCTCTGGTAGCGGCGGCCATCGGGGACGTTAGACGCTCAATTTCCCTCAGCCGCTCCGGCTCACCTGACAGGGCCGGAGCGGCATTTTTTTTCTAGCTCTCGAGCCTTGGAGGCTAAAGGCGGCGGTTGGCGTACACCGAGGCAAGTTGACATAATATCCGTTATCGGTCATAGCACCGTGACCGAGTAAGGTTACTGCCAAGTATCGACCCTGGTCTACGCCGATACCTTTCTGATTTCGAGGACACTGTACCCCGACTTTGCGCAGAACCACCCCGAATCACCTGCTGTAAAGAGACCTCGCGCCCTCAGGTTTATTGATCGTACGTAGCCAGGAAGTTGTGGTGAGTATGCGCGAACTCTTCCGGGATCAATCGGTCCAACTTGCGGGGTTTACCCCCGACAAGGCCGTACATGTCATAGCCGTGATCCCGAAAAATGGCTTCTAAAGCTTCGGCGGGGCCGCCCGGATTGCATTCAAAGAAGATAACGGGCTGCGAATCGCGAATCGTCTCCGCCATCCCGAGCAGAGCTAAGTGCTCCGAGCCTTCGATATCGATTTTTATCAGTGTCGTCTTGCCGTCCCGCGGCACAACGGAGTCGAGTCGGACGACCTCGACTGCCATTCCTCCCGTAGCGGCCAGGTGCGACATTGTCGGATCCTCAGACACAACAAAGTGCATCTCGCCGTCCAAGTCGCTGATTGCAGTTTTGAATAAGCGGCATCGGGCAGTAAATCCGTTGATTGCCACATTGTCAGTCAACCATTGAAATGCGACCGGCGCCGGTTCGAAGGCCATCACCTCACATTTGGAATTCAAGGCGCAAGCCAACACTGTGTAAAACCCGGAGTGGGCGCCGATATCGATTACCCGTGGAGCGCGACGCGCGTATTTTGCGAATAACGACCTGACGTCTGGCTCCCAATCGTGTGCCCTCTTCCAGTAAAACTGAGAACCGAATATATCGCCTGGATGGATCCGGTAGAGGAACGTTGTCCCTTCCGTCGAGATTCGGAACGTATCCTCTGCGGGACTGTGCAGGAGATATTCAGCAGGCAACAGATTCCAGTGGCAAAGCTTTCTGGCAAGTGGACGGAATGGCCATTTGGCCGCGTGTTCGGCCCTAAAGCCAATAGAGTGAAGGGCGTGAGCTATTTGTAGCGCTTGCGACTTCAAATCGTTCTAAGCTTCTGAGGTCAGAAGTAGCAACGTCCATTATGAGAGGTCGCGCGGGCTCCTGTGCGCGACCTCCCTTGTTGCGTTACCGCGCGCCGACCGTCTCGCGCTGGCTGGCTCCCAATTTCGCCAAGCGATCCGCCAGGAGTTTCTCAAGCGACACCAACGCATCGCTGAAGCCTTTGATGCCTTCCGTCAACTTGTCGGAAGCCATCTTGTCTTCCTTGTGCATCTTTTCGAAAGTTGCTTCGTCGATCGTCATCTTCTCGATATCCATCGTGCGCGCCTTCTCCGGATCCAACTTACGCGGCAGTTCGGCCTCGGTGCGCTGAAGTTCCTCGAGCAAATTCGGCGATATCGTTAGCAGATCGCATCCGGCGAGTTCCTCGATCTCGCCGATATTGCGGAAACTCGCACCCATGACGACTGTCTTGTAGCCGAATTTCTTGAAGTAATTGTAAATCCGCGTGACCGATTGGACGCCCGGATCGTCCGCGCCCTGGTAATCCTTGCCGGTATTCTTCTTGTACCAGTCCAGAATGCGGCCAACGAACGGTGAGACCAGCGTTACACCCGCCTCGGCGCAAGCGACTGCCTGGTGGATGCCGAACAACAGCGTCAGATTGCAGTGAATGCCCTCTTTCTCGAGCTTCTCTGCCGCTTTGATTCCCGGCCAGGTTGAGGCGATTTTAATCAGAACACGTTCGCGCGAGACCCCAGCTTTTTCGTACTGTTCAATGATGGAGTGCGCTTTCTGCATGGTCGCCTCGGTGTCATACGAAACCCGTGCGTCCACTTCGGTCGATACACGGCCCTTAATGATTTTCAGGATCTTTTGACCAAATGCGACAGCAAGGCGTTCGAATGCCAGCGTTGCGACTTGCTGGTCTGGAGCGTTGTTTCCCAGTTCTTTCTTGGCCTGAAGCAGAACGTCATCGACAATCTGCGAGTATTGCGGCATCTGGGCCGCGGTAGTGATCAACGACGGATTGGTGGTGGCGTCCTGAGGCTGAAACCGCTCGACAGCCTCGATATCGCCAGTATCGGAAACGACAGTCGTCATCTGTCGGAGTTGCTCTAATAAAGTCTTTGCCATGATTCGTTCTCCAATCGAATACTTCGACCCGACTCTTCCATTATGAGCGAAGACGGAGTACCTTGCCGCACTGAAGAGACTTAGTGCCAAAGGAAATCAGGCGATATCTGGGACAAGTTAGTGCACCCCGCCAGACCCATCGTCATTTCCAGTTCCGTTCGCAGGATCTCCACCACCCGGGCCACGCCTGCTCGACCCGCCACCGCGAGTCCATATAGATAGGGGCGGCCAATCAGCACCGCGTCCGCTCCGAGCGCCAACGCTTTGAAGACGTCTATACCGCGGCGAATTCCTCCATCAACCAGGAGCGGCATCTTGCCCTGGACCCTTTCTCGTATCCCCCGCAGCACGTCAATGGTCGCCGGAACAGTATCCAGACTGCGCCCTCCGTGGTTTGAAATGATCACGCCGTCGCATCCCGTCTCGCGTGCGACTTGCGCGTCGGCTGGATGAAGTATTCCTTTAAGTAGTAATTTTGCCGGAACAATCGACCGCAGCCATTCGATGTCTTTCCAGGTCGCATCCGGTCCATGAACGGCGGAGTAGATGTTTCGCCCGGAAGGCCGGTGCCCCGCCCCGGCGATCATGCTCCCGAGGCTGGCGAGGTTAGCACGTTGGACCCCCGGAGGCAGCGCAAAGCCTGCCCGTAACTCCCGGTCGCGAGGCCCGTTTACCGGGACGTCCACGGTTACGCAAATTGCTTCGCACCCAGCAGATAACGCACGATCAATCAAGCTTTTGGTGAAGTCTCGGTCAGTCTGGACATAAATCTGAAACCAAAGTGGCCGTTTTGCCACTTTACTCATTTGCTCAATTGTGTGATTTGAGAATGTGGCAGCAACCAGGGTTGCCTCAGCGTAGTTGGCACCTTCCACGGTCTCGGTTTCGCCCTCCGGGTGGGCCAGTTTGTGATAGCCCGTGGGAGCGAGAAGAATCGGAAACGGGTACTGTCGGCCGAAAAGAGTAGTTTCTGTGTCAATTCGGCTCACGTCGATGAGGACCCGCGGCGCAAGCCGGATCCGATCGTAAGCGACCCGATTCTCCTGTAGGGTCACTCCGGCCCCCGCGCCTCCGCTGACGTACTCATAAGCCGAGTGGCTCATGTGCGCCAAGGCTTCGCGTTCGAAATCGTCCAAAGAAATGAATGACTCGAGTTGTTCGGCTCCGATCGTTTGCGGTATGCGGCGTTCGTTTCAATCATAGACAGCGCCAACTGCGTGAGCTTTGATAACCCTCGTGTGAAAGGGCGTACAATGCCACCAGACCGTTCATGCCATCGAGGCTTTTATGTGCCTTGCCATTCCAGCCAAAGTAGTTGAGACGTCTACCGATGAGCCGACTCGCGCGCTCGTCGAAGTGGTAG
>JAFAUR010000960.1 GCA_019243205.1 Acidobacteriaceae bacterium
AAGGCTTAGGACCGGGACCACGAACGTCTCAATGTCCCACATCACATGTCCGTAATAGTAGTGGTAATCGTGCCATGTCGCGAGACCAAAGATGGAGGTCGAAGCGGGCGAGGCGACGTGAGTGGAGCTCATCAGATAGAAAAAAGAGGCGTCAGTTATGGCTTGCCAACGTCGGGAAGGCCCGTCCAACCGAATGCGGCCCTTCCACAAATCATCCCATTGCGCCTTGTTCGAATGGCGGATGGCGTCAAATCCTTTCTTTTGCGCCAAGGCGATTTGGCGCACGGCTGCAAGGTCCGGTTGAGAGTGCATCGCACTTGATACGATGCTGGCCATTTGCCTCACTCGATAACGCCGCCCAGGATGGATCTGCGTTTCATAACCTGACCGCAACACGCGGGCCGCAAGGGGAGGACGATCGGGTTCTGGCGCCTTGTCGTCGAGCCACTCCGTCGCGTATGCGATCCCACAGGTCGAGACACCTCCGGCGCTTTCCCAAAGAACGGCTCCGTCGCAGGCCGGCTCAGCCTCACCGGGTGTCTCACGGAAATAGCGTAGGACCTGACCCTCGCTGTCACGCCCATCCACGAGACACCGCAGGGCGAAATCTACAGCCCGATCAACCTCGACGATGATCTCCTGTGCCACGATGGTAGGGTCTGCGCGGCTGCACAACGTAAGGACTTCAACCCGGGCCGTAGATTCGCCCGCCGTGAAATGGAACCGGCTCGTTAGTTCTCCACTGCTGAAGTCGTAAGTCTGATCGACAGTTGTTACTCTATGCGGGGCATCGGACAGCCATACCCCCGCAACTCGGATATCGCCGGCTATGGGATAAGGGGCGACCGCCGCCGCCTCGATGCGGCGAGCAGGATGCTCGCCAGTAAATCCGCTCAGCAGCATCAGCCCGGCAGCGAGAGGCACCTCGCGGACGCGAAGGCCGATGACACCATTGGAAAGATATGCAGGGAGCTGGTTTCTTCCTCCTCCCTTTTCCGACGGAGGGCTGATCGGGCGCGCAACCGGCGCGCTCCCTCGGCCGATCGCGGCGACAACGGTTTTGTTCCGAGCCTGCGCGGCATCGCGGTGCTTACGCTTACTCGAAATGATCGGCTTTTTTCTTGAGACCATGAGTTCTTTGAGGGATGACGATTCCGCGCCGGCGCCGGACTGCCGCGGGAAACCGAACGTTACGTGCGATGGTCAGTTCCATTCCGAATCTGTAAGAAGGATGCCGCGACATCGCCAATACTGCCAACCCACAACGCGGTCGGCGCGTTACAGTCTGTCGCCGCGTCACCCCCCACCTCGAAAGAGTGCGTAGCTTTTTATTACCCTAAGCTACCCCCGACCTTATGTGATGATGATGCCCTAAAGAGAAAGTAAGTCTTCAATTCGATTGGTGGGCGCCCAAGGATCTCGACCATTGCTGAGAATCTGTTGCAGCCCAAGCCGTGTGTGCGAGCGACGCTGAATACCTCTCGCGCAGTGGCGGCCATCGGCATTGAAACGCTGGAGGCATTCGCTCAGCCTAGACGAGTGTCAGATCCTTGTGGGCGAAATCCTCGTGAAGCCGGGCTCGAATCGGGAACCAATCAGGTCTGGTTACGTTGGGTGGCCCACATCGACGTTAACTCTGGAGGCAACCGTGCGCTTTATCACCTTGCTGATCGGCCTTATGGCGCTTGGCCCCCAAGTGGCCTTTGCTCAAATGCAGCTGGCGCAAACCGCGTCGCCGCAACTCGGCGCGAATAGCTTTACTGAAGGGGAGGCGAAGTCCCGCTTAGAAAAGGCCGGCTATAGCGATGTAAGTGGCTTGACCAAGGATGCCCAAGGAGTTTGGCGCGGTACGGCTTCCAAGAATGGAAAGTCACTAAAGGTTGGCCTCGATTACAAGGTGAATATTTCTGAGAATTGAAATATCAGAATTGTTTTGTGATGCAACATAGAGGAACCGAAGATGACACGCACAGTGACAGGGCTTTTTGACTCCTATGATGAAGCCGCTGCTGCGGTGACAGAGTTGGAGGCCGCCGGTGTACCGCACCAGGACATCAGCATCGTTGCGAACAACGCCGAAAACCGGTGGCCGGACTCAAAGCGGACTGCCAATGAGCCCAGCTCGGGTGCTGCAGCTGGTGCTTCAGTGGGTGCGGCGCTTGGGGGCGGCGCAGGTCTTCTCGCTGGTCTGGGCCTCTTAGCTATCCCTGGTTTAGGGCCCGTCGTTGCGGCCGGGTGGCTGGCGGCGACGGCTGTTGGCGCTGTCGCGGGCGGAGCCGCTGGTGGGTTGGTGGGTTCCCTTACGAGTGCTGGTGTCGATCCGAGGCACTCCGAAGTCTATGCAGAAGGGGTGCGCCGTGGTGGCAGTATCGTCACGGCCCGCGTGAATGACGCCTTAGCTGGACGTGCGGAATCTATTCTCTCGGGCAGTGGTGCCGTAGATCCCGATGTACGCGGGGAGGCTTATCGCAAGTCAGGTTGGACCCGCTTTGATCCTAACGCTGCGCCTTTTACGGTTGAAGAAATCGAGCGAGAACGCACTCTCTACTGAGGATTTCTTCTGACCGCCATTACGACCTTTCGGGAGGGCCAATGCAGACGACGCGCCGTGAGGTTGTGAGGGTGACCACATTGGGCGCCGCAGCGGCGATGACGGCACCGGCGGCTGCCCAAACGCCAAGCCAAGCGCGCGGCGGTAAGCAAAACCCACGTGATAAATACCCGAGCCCGCCCTTTCCGGCCCAATCCCAACCATGGCCAGGTTTAGCGAGTCAGATGACTCCTCGGCCAGATCATGGAGAGACGAGCTATGTCGGCTCCGGTCGGCTGAGCGGTCGAAACGCGCTTATCACAGGTGGCGATTCCGGCATGGGGCGCGCAGCTGCGATCGCATTCGCACGCGAGGGAGCCAACGTTGCAATCAACTACTTGACCTCAGAGGAGTCGGACGCGCGCGAAGTGGTGGAGCTGATCCGAGCCGAAGGAAGGAAGGCCGCGCCGCTTCCTGGAGATTTGCGCGATCCGACGTTCTGCCGCCGCTTGGTGAATGATGCCGTGGGTCAACTCGGTGGGCTCGACATCCTGGTGAGCAATGCTGGGCGGCAGCAATCCCGCGGATCAATCGCAGAGATTTCTGATGAGGACTTCGATGCGACGATGAAAACGAACGTCTATGCCCCGTTCTGGATAATCAAGGCTGCGCTACCTCACCTGCAGCCCGGCTCGGCCATTATCGCGACAACGTCAGAGCAAGCCTACGACCCTTCGCCGGATCTCTATGATTACGCTCAGACAAAAGCTGCGACCATGAATTTCGTGAAGTCGTTGGCAAAGCAGTTCGGTCCCAAGGGCATTCGAGTTAACGGGGTAGCTCCCGGCCCAATCTGGACGCCGCTTCAGATTTCAGGAGGTGCATCGGAGGGGAAGGTGGTGACGTTTGGCGCAACAGCTCCCTTAGGCAGACCGGGCCAGCCAGCGGAACTGGCCGGGATTTTCGTAAGGTTGGCAGAAGATGACGGGAGCTACACCACGGGCAAC
>JAFAUR010000970.1 GCA_019243205.1 Acidobacteriaceae bacterium
AACGAGCAACAATTGGTTCGCCAAAAATCTGGCGGGTAATTGGGAATTCGTGCCGGTTTACACGTATGAATCTCCCGAGTACGTCGATGTCCAAAGCGGTCTTGATTCCAACCTGAACGGAGACTCGGCGGGAGATCGGACCATCGATAACCTGAGCGGCGTTCCCGGCACCGGCAGCGGCGTTTACGGTTTGACCCGAACGGGAGCCGTTATTCCCACAAGCGCCAAGACCGCACAGCTTGCGACCGTTGTCGCGTGGGTTGCCACGAATCCGAACGCTCAATATATTCAGGCCGGTCCCGGAGCGTTCGCCAATGTCGGCCGCAACACGCTGGCAACCAGACCCATCAATGACATCGATCTATCGCTGATCAAGCATTTCAGTTTCAAAGATCGGTACAGAGTGGATCTCGAGGGCCAAGCCTTGAATCTTCTGAATCATCCGCAATTCATTCCGGGCAGCATCAACAATACTGCGTCGGTCTCCGGCTACACCAACGGTGCACTTGCATACGTAAGTGCGGCCAGCGCGAACTTCAACAATCCGACCCTGCCGTTCAGCAGCAATCCCCGTATCCTGCAGGTGGTTGCCCGCTTCAACTGGTAGTACTTACTTTCCAAAACCGGTGTGCAGCGTTAAGCTGTACACCGGTTTTTTATTTTCGGTCTTCTATTTTCCGCCAGACGACCAGTCAATACGAAACTCGGGATACAGGGTCAGCCCCCCGCAGGCAAACAGGGTTTGGCCGGTAATGTACGACGCATCATCCGAGGCCAGAAAGGCGAATACGGCCGCCATTTCTTCTGAAGTACCGGAACGCCCCATCGGGATGTGGCTTTCGACGCCTGCGCGCGCTTTCGGATCGTTAATCCAGGCATTGTTGATGGGGGTGATAATCGCGCCAGGCCCGACTGCATTCACGCGGATGCCGCGGTCAGCGTACTCGAGCGCAAGCGTCTTCGTCATGTTCTCCATGCCGCCTTTGCTGATGGAATACGGGAGATATTCCGGTTTCGGAATGATCTCATGAACGCTCGAATTACTTACGATGCAGCCCCCGCCCGGACGGGACAGGAAATGGCGGAGCGCTTCTCGCGCACAGAGAAATGCGCCGCGGAGGTTGATCCCGAGGATACGGTCGAAGTCTGCCATTTCGATCTCATGGCTTGGAACGCCTTTCTGAACTCCCGAGTTGTTGATCAGGATGTCCAGGCGGCCGAAATTTTCAAGCACAGTCGCGAACATACTTTTGACCTGCGACTCTTCCGCAACATTCGCCCCGACAGTAATGGCCTTCAAATCAGCGCGGACGGTCTTACCGGCTTCTTCGGCCCGTTTCCGGACGTCTTCCGCGCGATCCTTCCCGCTATGATAGTTGATCGCTACATCAGCACCCTCCTGAGCAAAACGAATAGCAATGGCTTCTCCAATGCCTGAGGAGGCGCCAGTGATGAGCGCAGTTTTCCCTTTGAGTCTGAACATTGATTATTTTCCTTATGCGGTAGCTGTGTGAGGGCGAGAGCCTCGAAAACCGTAGTATGCGATGTAGAGATAACAGAGAACCGGAAGAATGAATGCGTGGTGAATACCTATGCTATCGGCGATAACGCCTTGGACCACCGGGATGATCGCGCCACCGACAATTCCCATGACCAGAAGTCCGGAGCCCCTGCCGGTCAGAGGCCCCAATCCTGCGATTCCCAGAGTAAAGATGGTCGGAAACATGACGGAGTTGAAGAGTCCGACTAGCAAGATCACCCACATCGCGGTGAAGCCATAGCTCAGCATTGAAATCAGTACCAGAATTCCGGCCACCACGGCCACCGTGCCGAGCACGGATCCAGGACGCAATTTCTGCAGCACCGCGGCTCCGATAAATCGTCCCACCATCGCTCCGCCCCAATAGAACGAAACGTAAGTCGCGGCAACCTTCACCGGCATGTTGCCGATGTTCGGCTCTGCGAAGTAGTTCACGAGAAAGCTGCCGATGGCGACTTCCGCTCCGACGTACAGAAAAATTCCGATCACGCCCAGAACCAGGTGGCGTTGCTTCCAAATTGAGCCTGGATGCCGGAAATGGGGATCTTGTCCGTGTGTGGTGTCCTCGACCGTGGAAATAACTGGTAGCTTGTAGAACGAAATGACAAGCGCAAGCGCAACCAGCGTTGCTGCAATCAGAACGTACGGGAATTTCACGGTTGCGGCTTCGTGCAAACGATAAGCATGTAAGGCCGGTTCTGACATGGCGCGCACCTCGGCATCGCTCTTGGGAATAGTGCTCAGAATGAGCAAGCTCCCGAAATAGGGAGCGACGGTCGTTCCCAGCGAGTTGAACGCCTGAGTGAGATTCAAGCGGCTGGATGCGGTCTGCGGCGGTCCCAGAACCGATACGTAAGGATTAGCGGAAACCTGCAGTGCCGTCATTCCCGCGGCTACTACGATCAGCGCAGCCAAAAAGACGGCGAACGCCGGGAGACTGGCCGCAGGCAGAAACATCAGCGCGCCCGCTGCCATGGTAAGCAAACCCATCACCATGGTTCGCTTGTAGCCGATCCATTCAATGAACTTGCCGGCCGGCATGGCGAAGATGAAGTACCCCGAAAAGAACGCGAATTGAACCAGCATAACTTCGGCGTAGTTCAGGTCGAAGATTGCCTTCAGGTGGGGTATCAGAATGTCATTGAGACAGGTGACAAATCCCCACATGAAAAACAACGTGGTGACCATCGCCATCGCGCCCTTGTCGGTGGCGGCCGGTCCGGCAGCCTGGACGGACTTACTTACATGTGTCGTGATCGCCATGACATGATGGGCAGCTCGAGCCGCCCAAAACTCCTAATCAATAATGACGCAATTGCATCAGCACTCTGAGACGGTTCAGAGCGGCAGGATCTCCTCCCGTTGCGTATCGAAGTCGATACGTCGCCGCTGCTCATAGGAGAGATTGCCCAGGTGGGAAGCCTGCGCTGATCGATGGCCGATCAGCACATCGCCATTCGGGCGCCGTCTTGACCGCATACATTCCAGGAAGTTGGTGACATGGTCCATAGTAAGCGAGTCGTTGGTCCCTTCGATCACCTCGGCCTTCACGACTTCCGCCGGTTCTTTCGCGCCGACGGGCCAATATTCGTAGTGCGAACGATCGATCCAGAGCCGCCCTTGCGAACCGCACATTTCGATCGCTTCGCCCTTTATGCCCGGTACGAGCGTCGCTTCGAAGGTCGCGGTGAATTTTTGCGGACCGGCATATTCGAGCAGTACGTTGATCGTGTCGGGCGCGGTGCGGCCATCATTATAGTGATAAACGCCGCCGATCGCCGTTGCCGCCGAAGGCACATCCCGGCCCATGAACATGTGGACAACGTCGATCCAATGTGTGAAAAGGTCAGTGACCTGTCCCCCGCCGAAATCCAGGTAAGCTCGCCAGTTGAAGTACTGTTGCGGGTCGTAATCACGCCACTTCACGGGCCCCAGGAACGCTGCCCAGTCCAGGTCCTGCGGCTTCGTCAGTAAAGACGGCGGGGCTTTTCTCAGATGCCAGCTGTTGCCGTACCACCACGTGCGCGCCAGCGTGATACCGCCGAGCCTGCCAGTGTCGAAATACTTTTCCTTGGCTTGCAGATAATGCTTGGCGGAGCGTTGTTGCATGCCGACCTGGCAGACCCGATTGTTTTCGCGGGCGGCTTTGACGATCGCGGGCCCCTCGTCGATGGTGCGGGTGAGCGGCTTTTCGACATACACATCGCGACCGGAGTCCAGAGCGGCAATCGCGATGGCGGTATGCCAATGATCTGGCGTCGCGATAAGGACTGCATCGAGCGGTTTCAGATCCAATAGCTTGCGATAATCTGCAAACCCTTGCGCCCCGGGGGCTTTCTGCTGAGCTGCGGCGATTTTCTCGCCGAATACATCGCAAACAGCATTCACGCGAACACCCGTTTTCTGGAAAAGGCCCATATCGTGGGTGCCACGGTCCCCTGCGCCGATAACGCCGAGTTGGACGGCCTCGTTCGCGCCCATGACCCGCGAGTAGGAGGCGGCGCTCATTGCAAGGGCACTGCTCGAAGCAGCCCGGGAAACGGTGCGAAGGAAGTCTCGGCGATTCTCGTCCGGCATGATGATCTCCATTACGCTTCAAGAAACAAGCGTGCTGCCAAGATAACACCGCTGCCTTTCTGTGTAACCACAGCGCAGCTGGATGTCGAATCGCAGGGCTGAGAAATGCGTATGCTGAAGCGCTATTCCTAAGGTACGGTCGGCTGGGCCAAACCAGCTGTGATGCAGTCCGAACACCTCTGTCCAACAGGGAGTATCGCGCAATCGTTATTCAGCTTTGTCAATTCAACCAGGCTTAGACCTTTGTCTATGAATTTCGTTTCGGAGAGGGCTGGCACCGGCGCGGACGTAGGATGGAAACGCGTGCCCCAAGCTGCCATTCCGGGTACAAGATCACTCGTTGAGAGACTGTTGGGGCTACAGCTGCCGCCCCCAGCCAAGGGAGAAGTCGATACCAGTTTGATCGTCACGGCTGTGGGTATTCGGGATGAAGGTACGTTGGCAAGCAAGTTCCCTGGACCATAGCTCACCGGCCACAAATGTAAAGAGTTCGGACCTGCAAGACAAGAGCAGCAACTGAGAAGTGATGCGTCAGGGGCGTACACGTAGATGTTCGCGCAAATGTTACCGGATGTACTGGCGTTATAAAATCCCGCCGCAGAGCCTGCGTTGCTCACAACGACTGTGCCATCGGCAAGATTTAGATTCGACGCGTAGCTGATTTGATATGCGTCTTCCAGGTTGGATCCGTGAGGATTGAGAAGTTGTGCGAATTGGGTCGAGGGGAAAAGGAAAGCGGCCAGCACGAACCCAGCCGCAAAAATTTTCGACATCCATGCACCTCCGACGGAAACCTATCATCTTTGAACAGGCTCGTCAACGCCGTACTGGATTCCGCTGTCGTTAGGGCGCAATTTGTCCGGTTGAATCAGCACGCTATTTGTGCGCTTTTGAAAAGTGGCTGGAGACGCTGAGGACAACGTGAACAAGCACTTGTTTTCTACCAAACTCATAAACCAGACCGAATATGCCATTTACAGCGGCTCAGGCTATTGTTGAACCTGTCCCAGACTGATACTGTCGAATCGCTGGGCACTTCGACCCGGACGGAGCTGTCGAGGCGCCGTGACGTTTCTTTCTATGCCTCCCTTGTGATGCGTTGATTGGCGTCTTCGCAGCTCCGCGAAGAAGATTATGAATTCCTGTCCTTGTAGGGGCCGCAATCCATATTGTCAGCTCTGTGGCGGCGAAGAGCGCGGAATAGAAGACCGGCGCCTTGCAGATCTAACCTTTGAAGAGATCTGGCAGGAACTGCGCAAAATCGTTTCGCGGCCCGGGAAGCCGCAGAGAGGGTCGGTGGCGCTTGGACTTGTAGGCCCATCCCTCATCGAGACTGTGCCCTAATAGGCTCGCCTCGCTCCGCGAGTCTCGCCTAGGGCGGCTTTGGCTTTTGGGCGGCAGTATACCGCACAGTACTGTGACAAATTCCCCGGGGTCATTGTGTGCATGTGCATCCCCTGTGAGCGATCAGTAAATGTTAGTACTGCGTAACGCGGGCTGAACAGTAAACGGATGTTAACAGAGATTTACAAGTAGTATGCCAATGCGTTCCGCTAAATATTTCCGTGTTGGCTGTAAACCTTGGGCCAGTTTAGGAGTTATTGGTCACAAGGACTATGTCACGTCTGCTTCTCGCAGCGACGGCCTGCGTAGCACTCGCCGTCAGTTTGTGCCAAGCCCAATCAGGACTTTCACACCGAGCCGCCAACCGGGTCCTCGAACAGGCTACTTGGGGACCCACACAAACACCGGATTCCACATTAGAAACACAAGGTTTTGAAGCCTGGTTCGCAGGTCAAATCAGCGCCTCCAGCTCCACGTATCCTGATCTGCCTCAGTACAACGCTCAAGGCAATTCGAATACAAATCTTGCGCCGGCTCAAGTTCAGTTTTTTCAGAATGCGCTGAGCAATCCAGATCAATTGCGTCAACGTGTTGCGTTTGCGCTGAGCGAGATCTGGGTGATCTCAGAACTGGGGGTCAACAACGCTTCCGCCTTCCCACCGCTGATGAGAACATTTCAGAACGATGCCTTCGGCAATTATGAGCAGCTTATGAAAGACGTAACGCTCAATGCCGGCATGGGCAATTACCTGAATATGGCCAATAACGATAAGGCTAATGTCAGCAAAGGCACTGCACCGAACGAGAACTATGGCCGGGAGGTCATGCAATTGTTTACTCTCGGGCTTTCGCAGTTGAATATGGACGGCACGCCTGTGGTGGACAGCTCCGGAAACGCCATTCCTACTTACTCACAGCAGGATGTCGACGCAGTGTCGGCAGCGCTCACCGGTTGGACCTATGCGCCCATGCCTGGGTTTGTGACGGCGGGGCACAATAGAGCATTCTTCATACCCCCGATGGTGCCAGTGGAGACGAATCACGACACAACCACAAAGACCGTCCTTGGCACCCAAATTCCGGCCGGCCAGGGTGCAGAACTGGACTTGGCCGACACGCTTCACGTCATCTTTATGCAACCGAGTTTGCCACCGTTTATTTCGAAGCAATTAATTGAGCATCTGGTCACGAGTAATCCAACCCCGGCGTACATTGCCCGGGTCTCAGAGACGTTCATGAACAACGGTTCTGGCGTCCGTGGAGATTTGAGAGCGGTCGTGCACGCAATCCTTACTGATCCCGAGGCGCGCGCGGGCGATACTTCTGATGCAAATGATTATTCTTTCGGCCACATGCGGGAGCCTGTCCTGTTTGTGCTGAATCTGTTGAGAGGGCTGAACGGAACTATCTCTGGCACGAGCGCAGTTGCCAATGCCGCTACCAACCTAGGGCAGCAGTTGTTCTACGCGCCGAGCGTATTCAGCTACTTCTCACCTTCTTATCGAACGCAAGTTGGTCTAGTCGGCCCGGAATTTCAGATTTATTCAACCCAAACGGCTGCGAACCGGGCAGACACAGTGAACAGTGTAATTTATGGTGGTCAGCTAGACTCAGGAACGAAATTTGACCTTAGTGGATTTACGGCGGTTGCGGCGAACAATACGAATCTGATTACTCGCATCAATTCAGTCTTCTTCCACGACGACATGTCGTCGAACCTGCAGAATGCGATCCTCTCAGCGCTTGTTCAATTGACAGCAGCAAGCGACAAAGCCAGGGCAGCGCTCTACGTGGCTCTCACGTCGGGCGAATACCAAGTCATTCATTGATAAGGAACGGGGAGAAGATTCATATGTTGTCTAGACGCGGATTCGTTAAAGTAAGTGCTGCTTCCGTTGCATCGATGGCGCTGCGTCCTTTCGGCCTCTTGCCGTCCTTAGCGCAGTCCGGTTCTTCTGATTATCGTGCGCTCGTGTGCGTGTTCCTGTTTGGGGGAAATGACTCCAACAACATGGTGATCCCGGTAGACGATGTCAATTTCAAGGCCTATACTTCCATTCGTGGAAGCCTGGCTCTCACGTCGGCTCAGATGACACCGACTGCATATGCAAGGAGCGGAAACGCGCCCTACGCATTTCATGGCGATCTGCCGGAGCTGGCGTCGATGTTCTCGAACGGTGATCTTGCGGTAGTAGCGAACGTGGGGAGTTTGGTCCAGCCGACCACGCGAGCGCAATACCAGGCGCAACAATCCTTGCCCGTCAACCTGTTCTCCCATTCCGACCAGCAGCTGCAGTGGCAAACATCGGTTGCTTCGGGGCGGAGTTCCACGGGTTGGGCCGGACGCGCGGCCGACTTGGTCGCCTCACAAAATTCGTCGAGCTTTCCGACATTTGTATCGGTAGCGGGAAACAGCCTCATGGGCACTGGCGCGAATACGCAGCCCGTCGCTTTGAGTCCGGGGCAATCGCTGGACCTAACGGGATTTAATGGAACTCCCGCATCGAATGCGCGTCTGAATGCGCTCGAAAATTTGCTGACGCTTGAGACCGGTCTGCAGCTTGCTCAGGCTTCGAATGCCATCTTGTCCGACAGCATCTCGGACGCTAAGGCGTTGGATGCAGCACTCGCGAAAGCGACACCGTTGAAGACTACATTTCCCAAGACCGGGCTTGGGTCGCAGTTGCAGCAGGTAGCGCAAATTATTCAGGTGCGCGATGGGCTCGGAATGAACCGCCAAATATTTTTCGCTTCCTTGGGCGGATTCGATACGCACACTCTAGAAATGGAAACGCACAAATTACTTTATCCGCAGTTGAGCCAGGCTCTAGCGGCGTTCAGTGACGCCCTCGCCGAACTTGGTGTGGAAAATAATGTGACGACGTTCACGGAATCTGATTTTAGCCGCACCTTCCAGCCGACAACTGGAGATGGAAGCGATCACGCCTGGGGTAGTCATCATTTAGTAATGGGCGGAGCCGTGAAGGGCGGCGATATCTATGGGACCTTTCCAGCGTTCACCTTGGGTGGCCCAAACGATACCGATACGCGTGGCCGCTGGATTCCAACGATTGCTATTGATCAATACGGCGCCACGTTGTGCCAATGGTTCGGAATACAAGGATCCGATCTGACAAAAGTCTTTCCAAACTTCACCAATTTCGGTTCCAAAACATTGACCTTTCTTGGATAGCTGACAAAAATGAAATTCAACCTGACTGGTCGACTTGCACTACTGACAGTATTGGCCGTGGCGGCGGTAAACGCCACCACAATTGACTTCGAAGCGCAAGGAACATCAGCGCCCTCGACCTTCAACACCACGCTCAATTCGCCGTTGGTGATTGGCATAGCTACTTTCACAGGTGGCAAGCTGTTAAAAAACGAAGCGGTCGCTGTGCCGCCACCAGCCGAGACATCGGCCGTCTACGCCACCACAGGTTTTCTCACTGGCTACACAGATCCGCTGGTGATCACTTTCACGCAGCCCGTCAGCAACGTCAGTTTGATTGTCACCAACCAAACGCCTGATACTTATACGCTGGCCGACAACTTAGGACATTCCAGCTCGCTGGCTATCGGCAACAACGTGAATCAAATGCTTTCGCTTACCGACACCGGAGCGACACAGGTGACTATTGGGACGAATGCCACGGTGGGTTGGGACTTCGCAATCGATAACGTCACGTTCACTGTATCGTCGGCCCCAGAACCGAACACGATCGCGCTTATGGCGCTTGGCTTGGCCGGGGCTTTGCTGAAGCTCAGATGGACTCGCGCAATGCGCAATGGTTCAGCTGTCTAGTAAGGCAGTCGTCGGATCAACGCGAGTGGCGCGGTGGCGGTTGCTCAAGCTGCCAAGACCACAGCCACCGCTGTGGAAGAGGGCGAAATCGAGAGGGCCGATTTCGAAGAGCAGTTTTCGCATGACTCTTTGAGCCGCACGGCCGCGATAGTGCCCGCAAGCATGCCCGCGGCCACCAGACGCATGCCTTCGCTGAATACGGGCGAGCGGGCCGGCGGCGGAAACGCGCCAGGCGCCATCACAGTCCGATCTCATGCGTGCGTTGCGAGACGGCTTGGGTGATCACGGCAAAGATGCCCATTCCGGCCAGTAGTAGTGCCACAGCGGCGAGCCAGAGAGCAGATACAGCACAAAGGTTCTTTGCGCCGTAGGTTGACCGCGCGACCAGCGAGTCCACAGGATGCCCGAGTGCTTGTGCACCCTCTTCGGCGAGCCGCGTAAATCGAGGCAGAATCCTGAAATGATCGCCGAATTGACGTACCGTCTCGTGTAGCTCCGCGAAGCGCTAGTCACAAGCATCCAGCCCGGACCGGCGTTGTGTGTTCCCGCAGAAAATTCTGCAAGCTTCAAGACTGTTAGCAACTCTAGGAAAAAGAGTGAATTGAATTGGGTTCACGGTCCCGATCCGTACGGAGTTCAGTAGTCCGTCCCGGCGAATGGATTTGGATCCGAAATCAACAAGGCCTTTTCTTTGTTTGGTCGGGGCGGTGTGATTTGAACACACGACCCCCTGCGCCCAAGACAGAGCAACCTGGGTCATCAAGCTTCATGTTCTCAATCATTTGATATTCGGCTTGGTTCGCAGTGGGTCCAGTTTGGGTCCAAAATCGCGACCTCCTCTGCCTCCGGCAATCAGAGTGAATCCGTTCACCACTGCCGGCATGAGAGGTTCCGTAAGCTCCACCAACACTTTCCCCGCGATCGCATTGACGAGTGTCCTGAGGCGATCCCACAGCGCGTGCGAGTACACGTCGGTGATATCGCTGTTTGTGGAGTGGCCCATCAGGATCTTTCTCTCGAATCGGTCGGCGCCCACCAGCAGGAGCAGCGACGCTGCCGTGTGACGAAAACTGTGCCAACTGAAATGGACCTCAATCGCTTTCGACAATTTCTTGAACTGTCTGCGGTTTGCTAGGCGATAGTCGATTGGTGTTCCGTTCTTCGTGCAAAAGACGAGGTCGTCGCGGCCATTGAAACGCGAGGCTCCGCGGTAGATTTCAAGTCGGCTGCACAAGGCATCGGGAATAGGAAGAATTCGCTGGCGGCTCTTGGTCTTGGTTTTGTTGAGGCGGATCTCACCCTTAGAGTAGTTCTCCCACACCAGCAGCGATTTGGGAGGCAAATGGAACCCATCAGTCGAAACGATCGCCTCGGTGAGGTTCACACGCCGCCAACGAAGCGCCGTCAACTCTGCCACATTGAGCGTGTCGCAAACGCTCAATGCGCTCATCAGTGATAGCCGCTCCGGCAGCTTGGAAATCACAAAAGCCACATGTTCGAAAGTTAGCGCCTGATGCGGATTGACTTTTTGTGGCTCTGGCATGTCTAGCCGGCGGGTCGGATTGGCCACGTTGATGTCGTTATCCGAGGCGTGTGCATACACACCGGAAATGAACTTTCGAAAATGTCGCACGGTCTCGGGAGAATAGCCCTGCGCCGATTTGGCGTCGATGAAGCGTTGCACTTGTTTGCGCGTGATATCCGATAGTGGCAAGCTTCCGAGCACGGGCAGAATATGGGACATTGAGTATTCGGCCTGCTCTCGATGCGCCTTGCTCTTTTTGGCTAAGGACGCCATATAGGGCCCGGCGAAATAGTCCGCGAAGCTCATCCGGGACAACGGTTGCGTCTCCCGGCTATCGTTCTTCGACAGGATGTCAGCCGCTTTTCGCTGAGCCTGCTTTTCGGTGAGCGTGTCCGGACCCAGTTCTTCCCGTTTCCGCACGCGCTCGAGCGCACCGTCCTTCGAAATTTCGTCCTTATAGTAACGGAGGAACCAGCGTCCTCTTTCCACAAAGAGCGAGCCGGTCTGCTGGAATCGTTTGCGCGGCAATTGGTTCTGCTCCTCTTTGAGGGTCCAGTATAGCCAATTGGGTGTCTTGTCATTTCGAAGTGACATATTTACAGCGCCTTACGCGGTCGAGTTTCGACGATTCCAGACCTGCGAGAACCCGGTCCTTACAAACTACTCACCGATCTCGTACCCCAAAACAGGGGATCATGCAAACGCAATCCAGCATGTCCTGCTTCAGGAACCGGGTGGTTCCGTGACAGCTCCAGGAGTGATAGGCGGCAAGCCAATCCCGCTGTTGAGTGCCTAGAGTCGCCAAATATTGAACAAAGGAAATGTTCTGTTTA
>JAFAUR010000994.1 GCA_019243205.1 Acidobacteriaceae bacterium
GCGAGTGAGATTGAGGCAGAGATACGCTACGAGGACCGCGCCTTCCGGCTGCGAGTTCGGGACGATGGCAAAGGCATTGATCCTAACGTCTTGCAGGCAGGCGGGCGCACCGGGCACTGGGGCTTGACGGGGATGCGCGAACGCGCGCATGCAATCGGCGGACAACTGGAGATCTGGAGCAACCCGGGCGCGGGGACGGAAGTGGAGCTGTGCATTCCGGCAGCCGTGGCGTACGCGCGAACGGATAATGGACGGCGCTTCTGGCCAAGCCGCAGCAAGGCGAAGATGTGAGCGATAGCAAACGCATTCGGCTTCTTACGGCAGACGACCACGCTTTGCTTCGAGAAGGCATCGCTGCGCTGGTGGACCTGGAGGCCGATATGCAGCTTGTCGCCCAAGCTGGCACCGGACGTGAAGCCATCGATAAGTTCAAAGAGCACAGGCCGGATGTGACGTTGATGGACCTGCAAATGCCGGATATGGACGGGATCGACGCGATCATCGCAATTCGGAGCGCATTTCCGAACGCGCGCATTATTGTGTTGACTACTTACGCAGGTGACGTTCAGGTCATGAGGGCTTTAAAGGCCGGAGCACGCGCTTACGTATTGAAGGGACGTGTGCACAAAGAACTGCTGGAGACCATTCGCGCCGTACATGCGGGGCAAAAGCGAGTTCCGCCGGAAGTGGCTGCCGTCGTGGCCGAGCATGCCGGCGAAGACGAGCTGTCGGCAAGGGAACTCGCCGTTCTCCGGCTGATCGCAGGGGGGAATGCGAATAAAGAGATCGCGGCGCAGCTTTCTATCAGCGAAGAAACCGTCAAAAGCCACGTCACAAACATTCTCTCGAAGCTTTCGGCGAACGATCGCACTCACGCAGTAACCATCGCACTGAAGCGCGGCTTTATCGAAATTTAGGCAATGTCGATCCCCCGAAAGTGGGGAGGGCCGGGTTCCAGTATTGAACGTTTCGGTTCCGTTGCACACTTTTTATGCTGAAAGCGGGATTGTGTGCAAAGACTGTTTTCTAGCTTCGCGGACGGTTGGCCCGGTGGCGGGCTTCTAGTTCAAAGGCTGCTCACCGGAGGAGCGCTCGTTTATTGTGGCGTGGCCTGCGCGATCAGGAATCCGATTTGCGCGACGATGGTGCCAGACAGTGTCGGCGCATTGGCCGGCGTTCTGCTGATCGCCGGCTTATGGACTCCGATTGTGGGTGCTGTAGTAGCGATCCTGCAGGTGTGCCTCGCTTTCACGTCGCCGGCCAATCGCAGCTTTGCTCTTTCTCTGGCTGTCCTCGGGGCAACATTGGCAATGATCGGGCCGGGAACGTGGTCGGTCGATGCCTGGATGTTCGGCCGAAAGCGCATTATCCCGCCTGATCTATAGCCAATTCGGTCGCAGCGCGCGATCCCCCAAAGGTGGCATTGGCCATTGTGATGATCCAGCGAATTCGCCATTTGACTAAATAGCGTACTCAGTAAAAGCCAATTGGGTCCACAATCGACTCAAGCAAAGGTTAAGAAGCCGGGAGGCTTATATGGCAGCAGTCGCCACAGCTTTTTGTTTTGAACAGGATCAGAAGGCGCACGGGTTCGACGAAATCATCGGCCACAGCTCTGCAGCAGGTGCTCGAGCAGGTAGAACTCGTGGCTCCTACGGACGCCAGCGTTCTCATACTGGGAGAGACCGGTACCGGGAAAGAGTTGATCGCGCGTGCAATTCATAATGGCAGCCCTAGACGCGGAGGCCCTTTCATGAAAGTAAACTGTGCCGCGATCCCTTTGGACCTTTTAGAAAGCGAGCTGTTTGGACACGAGAAAGGTGCGTTTACCGGCGCCCTCGCGCAGAGGATCGGCCGCTTCGAGGCGGCGAATCGCGGGACGCTGTTTCTGGATGAGATCGGAGACATTCCACTTGCACTGCAGTCTAAGCTGCTCAGGGTTCTGCAGGAACGGGAGTTTGAGCGCGTGGGAAGCTGCCGAACTCAGAGAGTCGATGTGCGCATCGTGGCGGCCACGCATCGGGACCTTGGGGAGATGGTGCGGCAAAAACAATTTCGCGGTGACCTGTACTATCGGTTGAACGTGTTCCCATTGCGACTGCCGGCGCTACGTGACCGGCGCGAAGATATCGAGCCTCTAGTCAGGCACTTCGTCGAGTATTTCTCTAATCGTATGGGCAAGGTGATCCAGCATGTCCCGGCGGCAACACTTGCTGCTATCACCTCGTATTCCTGGCCTGGCAACATTCGAGAACTTCAGAATGTGATTGAGAGGGCCGTGGTTCTATCAAAAGGCCCGACGCTGACGGCTGACCTCGCCGAACTCAAGGCCGATAATGCAGAGATATGCAGTCCACGCGACCAGGGCAGCCTCGACGATATCCTGCAGCAGGCGGAACGCACTCAGATCCTGCGTGCGCTTGAAATGGCAGACGGAGTCGTGGCGGGTCCCAACGGAGCCGCTGCTCGTTTGAGGATAAAGCGATCAACGCTAGTGAGCCGTATGCACAGGCTCGGAATTGCAGCGTCGCGCAATTGGAGTGCGCCTAATCCCGAAGCGAATTGGCAACCATCATACGGTGCCAGCTAAAAGCAAATGCGGCTTTCTTCGTAAACAGAAACTTCCCGGTAATGTGTTCCGGGACTGTTGACAGCCAAACCGGATACCTCTGAGCCCGACTCAAATCGTGTGTAACGGCTATGTGTTTGCTAATCCATCTCGGGAGAAAGTCCGATAATGACGCGCCGCAATCACTTCCACCCGCGAGGTTGACGCAGGGAAGGGGCGCAGCGAGTTGACCGGCTCGCGCCTAAACCGCAGCCTGTCTGCTCGATGTTGCTTAGAATGTTGAGTTCAGAATCATGCACACGACATTCGGGTGGCGCTAAGCGAACAAAGGGCGGACACGCTCGGGTTCTTCCGCCTATCTCACGCGGGACGCGAGGAAGCGAAGGGGTGCGCGCGTTCGTCTCCCCTGATGCTGTGACGCTCGATTGCTAACGTCCTTGACTGTCGCGGTGCAGATTCTCATACCACTTCAGCTTGGCGCCACCGATGCAGACTAGATCGATCCTTCGGTCCGCGTTCAGATCAGCGGCGACACAGGTGGAGCCTGGCATCCCTCGGCTGTCGACCACCTGTTTTGTCCAATGCCCTTTATCGTTCGCACGATAAAGGAATACGCTGGTTGCACCCTTGCGGAAGCCGACGACCACCTCGTCGCGGCCATCACCGTCGAAATCCGCGGCAACGATTGTGTGGCCATCTACGAGTGAATTGTCGATCACTTCCCGTTTCCAGACACCGTCTTGCGGCGAGTAGATGACGACCTGATTGCCATGCCATGGCTCAATCGCGGCGAGAAACTTCTGCTTTTTGAGGTAGCCCAACGCCACGTCGCTCGATCCACACTTTGGACACGAAGAGGGATCGCCTTTCGCCAGTTCGCTGCGTGTCCACCTTGAGTTGGCGAACTGATACAGATCGATCCCGGAGAAGCTGGCCGTAAGGAGGCTATCCTGCCGGTCGTTCTGATTCCAGCGGGTGACCAGGATGCCGTGTTGGACACCTTCGTTCACATCACTGATCAGTTCCCGTTTCCACTCTCCGGAACGGTAGAGAACAACAGGAGCGTGGTCGCCGGTGTAATTCGGAGGCACAGCGCGTGGGCCCGTGAGCACGGCGTTGATCACGACCTTCTTTCCAGACCCGTCGATGTCGGCCCAGCGGAGGCGGTGCGACGTCGGGATCGCATCGAAGTGCTGCAGCTTCCATCGCTGGCGCGGGTCGCGATCATGGTGAAGAATGCCTACTTTGCCCAAGCTGTTCGCGGCGTCATTGGCGAATTCCCATGCCACGACGATGTCTGGTATGCCGTCCGGCCCTGGGTCACCGGGGGCGCAGTTGATCATCGAACGCCAACCCGAAATGAGAACGTGGCGCTCCCAGCCGGGGTTCTCGTACCAGACAAGATCCGGCCCTCCCGCAGCGAGCGCAACGATGTCCGGCCGGCCGTCACCGTTCAGGTCGGCAACGGCCACGTGATAACCGCCACGGAGGTCGCTGGCGATGATGTGTTCATTGAATCCCAGCGATGCTTGAGCTTTGCCCTGCCCTCGCGTTTGGCGGCTGTGGGTGGCGACGATGAGGTGGACAAGGAGTGTCGCGTGCATCCAGGTTCGCGATTTTCTCATTGATGTTTCCCCGGCCGATCGCAATATATGCACGGTGATCTATTGTCCCGCTTCCGAGAAACGCTCCCGGTCCATCCGCAGAGGATGGCCAGTGACATCCATCTGGGGACTGCGTTCGAAAAGACAAGTTGTGGAAGGTAGTCCCAAGATCTAGTAAACAGATTCGGACTACCCACGATTGATATAACACGAAGCTCGGTCTGTGCGGACTGCGATGCGGCAGGAACAACGCGGATACAACGCGGGACGGCTACTCAGTTTCCGACATGGGGACTTATCACGGACTGAGATGAGGCTGGTAAACCTGCGCCGTCACGGCGGATTAACCGGGCTGTAGCTCGTCTGTTTCCTATTGCTGTTATGCGATCCGTCCGCGTCCACGGCTTCAATCGCGTGGTCTCGGTTGTGTCATGGTATCAGACTTCCGGTGGTTCCCAAGTACCTAGCGACCCTCGCTGTCCTCGTATTTCTGGTCAGTTTGCAAGTTGTTCGCTGCCATTCGTGACCCGCTCCCAACTCCCTAGCGGTAGAGGCGTGGACGAAACCTCTCAGTTCGAATTCACCATCGAGGCGGATAGCGGCAAAGCGTACAAGGTAAGCTCCCGAATCAAGCAGTTTCTGAGCGAACCCTCGATTCAGCATGAACTCGCGTTGAATCTGCGGGCCGCCTCGCCCATTGCAGCCGAGGTCGACCTCTCTCGCATCTCTCCCGCTCAGCTTGCCGCAAATCGCGCCAACGCTCAGAAATCCACCGGACTGCGCACCGAAGCCGGACTTGCTAAATCCTCGAAGAATGGCGTCAAATCAGCACTAACCGGCCGCACCGTTCTGCTTCCAACCGATGAAGTTGAGGAGTACGCCGCCTTCCTGGCTGAATTCCAGCGCAGTCTCCATCCCGTCGGCATGCGCGAATCCGAACTGGTCCAGATTGTGGTCGATTGCCACTGGCGATTACGCCGCATCCAGGAACTCGAATACGCGTTGTACGCGCACGGTGAGCGCCAGTTTGCCGAAACGTTTTCGAACGAGCCCGCGTGCAACCGCCACAGCATGGTCGTGCTTCAAACGCACCTGACCTACGAGAAGGAACTGCGCAATCTCCACCCGCAGGAATCACGCATTGAGCGCAAACGGGTCAAAGCACTCGCCGAGCTAAGGGAACTGCAAGCCGAACGCCAGCCGGCGAAAGAAGAGACTGCGGACACGAAGAACCCCAACGCGCCGTTCCACTCTGAGAAAGAAGTGTTCGCCGCCATGGATGCCGGTTATCTGCCCGCGAACATCGCTCAAGCGTTCCACGCCCAAGCGCAAGCCGAAATGGCTTCGAATTTTCAAATGCGGCGATGGAGGCGCAAAGCTAATAAATTTTTCCTCGCTATACTCAGCGCCATGAACTTGTCTGGCGTGTTGATCCTCGGTGTCCTATTACCACTCGTACCGCAACTTGAGGCTCAAGTCCCAACCGAGATACCCGCGCCCGTTCCGGGTGCAAAGCCGCTCGGCGTGGAACACATCAAGGTTCACGGAAGAGCGCTCGAAGGCAATTTGGAAGGCAATGCGGTGGACCGCGATGGGTTCGTATTCCTACCGCCCAGCTACGCCATCGATACGGGCGGCCGCTATCCCGTCGTGTACGCATTGCACGGGTATTCAATTGGCGCGGAGCAATGGACGCACGAAATTCACGTTCCTCAGACCGTTGAGGGTGCCTTCGCGATGGGCGCGAAAGAAATGATCGTCGTCTTGCCGGATTCCAAAACTGTCCACAACGGATCCATGTACTCGAGTTCCGTGACGACCGGCGACTTCGAAAAGTTCGTTTCACAGGATCTCGTCGCCTACATCGACGCTCATTACCGGACCATTGCAAATCGAACCAGCCGCGGGTTAGCCGGCCACTCGATGGGCGGGTACGGCGCGTATCGGAATGAAGCATCCTGACGTTTTCGGCGCGCTCTATATCATGAGCCCTTGCTGCTTGTCTGCCAGACCCGCGGGCCCGTCCAACCCGGAAACGGAAAAGGCGCTCGAAGCGGTAAAAACGCCCGAAGATTCCGCGAAGCTGACCTTTTTCCTAAGAGCTCAGCTTGCATCCGCAGCGGCTTGGTCGCCTGATCCAAAGAATCCTCCGCTTTTTCTCGATCTTCCGTTCAAAGATGGCGTACCGCAGCCGGACGTCCTCGCAAAATGGGCTGCGAACGCGCCCCTTGCGTTCGTCGATCAATACATCGGAAATTTGCGCCAGTATCACGCCATTGCACTCGACGTCGGCGACCAGGATGGATTGCGAACCGATACTGACAAGCTACACCAGGTTCTGGACAAATACGGAATCGCGAATAGCTTCGAGATTTATCACGGCACGCACACTAGCGCCATGGCCGATCGATTTCAGAACCATGTCATAAAATTCTTCAGTCAGAATCTCTGTTTCCGGTCGGCCTGCCCGTAGGTTGTACCCGGACTCGATTTTGCCGTGCAGGTCAATTTTCAGAGGTGATTACGTGAATCAACCCAAACACGTGCGGTATGCCCTGTTCTTTCTAACGTCGCTTTTCGGCGCTGCGCAGGCGCAAAGCCAGGAAGCTCCATATCTCAATGCCAGTTTGCCGCCGGAGCAACGAGCCACGGACTTGGTCAAGCGCATGACTCTCGAAGAAAAGGCGTCGCAGATGGTGAACCAGGCGCGCGCGATCCCTCGTCTCAAAGTGCCGGCGTACGACTGGTGGAGCGAATCGCTGCACGGAGTTGCACGCGATGGCACAACAGAATTTCCTGAACCGATTGGCCTCGCCGCAACCTTTGATCCGGATGTCATCGGGAAAATGGCAGTGGCTATTGGAATTGAGGGCCGGGTCAAGCATGCGCAAGCCTTGCGGGCCAATGGCGGCTCCAGCAACATCTTCGAAGGGCTCGATTTCTGGGCGCCGAACATTAATATATTTCGCGACCCCCGCTGGGGCCGTGGCCAGGAGACCTATGGTGAAGATCCATATCTGACCGCGCGCATGGGCGTTGCTTTCGTCACCGGCATGCAGGGAGACGACCCGAAGTACTACCGCGTGATCTCGACACCCAAGCACTACGCCGTACATAGCGGCCCTGAACCGACGCGCCATTCCGCCGACGTGACCGTCAGCAAACACGACGAACTCGATACGTATCTTCCTGCATTCCGCGCCACCGTCACCGAAGCCAAAGCCGGTTCCGTTATGTGTGCCTACAACAGCATCAACGGAGAGCCCGCCTGCGCAAACGAGTTCCTCCTGGTCGATCAGCTCCGTCAGAAATGGCAGTTTCAAGGCTATGTGGTTTCCGACTGCGGAGCCGTCATCGATATTTACCAATGGCACCACTATCAGCCCACGCAGGCGCAGGCAACCGCAATCAGCGTCAAGCGCGGCATGGACAATGAGTGCGTCGACTTCACATTTAAGGTGAAAGACAATCACGATTACAAGCCGTATCTCGACGCCGTAAAGCAGGGCTATCTGAAGGAGAGTGATCTCGACACGGCGCTCATCCGCCTGTTCACTGCGCGCATGAAGCTCGGCATGTTCGATTCGCCCGATATGGTTCCGTACACCAAAATTGATGAGAACGAATTAAACAGTGCCGAGCATCGCGACCTGGCGCGGAAAATCGCTGATGAGTCCATGGTCCTGCTCAAGAATGACGGCACATTGCCCCTGAAGAGCAGCGGTATCAAGATCGCCGTAATCGGGCCGCTCGCGAACGAGACAAAGGTTCTGCTCGGAAACTATAACGGCACTCCCACTCACACCGTCTCGATTCTCGAAGGAATGCGCAGGGAGTTCTCGGGCGCCAACATTCAGTACGCCGCCGGAACGCAGTTCCTGAATCACACTGGCGATCCAGTGCCCGCCTCCGCGTTCACATCGGACGGCAAACCGGGCTTGAAAGTTAGCTACTCCAAGCTCGACATGACCAATATCAACCGCCCGGAAATCATGAATCCGCTTGCCCAAGGCACGCAGCCGACACTCGATGCAGCGGCCGTTCCACTGCCGCAGGCCGTCGCAAATGTCCACCCACTGGTGATCCGCTGGGACGGCTCACTCACTGCCCGGGAGACCGGTGATTACAATCTCGGCCTCAAGGCGAACGGGTTCTTTCGTATACGTCTCGATGGCAAAAATGTGACCTCCTCTTATTCGGGCGATCCGAGCGAGGCGAAGTTCGGCCGAGTCCATCTGGAATCGGGCAAACCTGCCGCGCTCCAGGTGCAGTACACTCCGCCGGAACATGGTGCTCCAATCGCCACGCTGGTCTGGTCGAAAGTCGATCTGAAACCGCAGCCCGATGCAATTGCGGCTGCAAAGAACGCCGACGTTGTCGTCGCGGTTCTCGGTATAAGCAGCGAATTGGAAGGGGAAGAGATGCAGGTCAGCGAACCTGGATTCAAGGGCGGCGACCGCATCAGTATCGACATGCCGAAGCCCGAACAGGATCTCCTCGAAGAGTTGGCCGCGACCGGCAAGCCCGTCGTGCTAGTCTTGACGAACGGCAGCGCGCTTGCTGTCAACTGGGCCAAAAGTCACGTCAACGCCGTCCTCGAAGCCTGGTATCCGGGCGAGGAAGGTGGAACCGCCCTAGCGGAAACTCTCTCCGGGAAAAATAATCCCGCGGGCCGTCTCCCTGTCACCTTCTATACCGGCGTGGACCAGCTTCCGCCATTCGAGGATTACTCGATGAAGGGCCGCACCTATCGCTACTTCGAAGGCAGCCCGCTTTATCCATTCGGCTACGGCCTGAGTTACACCAGGTTCAGCTATAGCAATCTCGCTCTTCCGAAAACCGACATAGCGCCCACCGACGCGCTGCATGCTGAGGTGACCGTTACCAACACTGGAAAGACTGCGGGAGACGAGGTCGTTCAGCTATATCTCAAGTTCCCGAATCTTTCGGGCGCTCCGCGGAAGGCACTCCGCCGGTTCCGGCGCGTTCATCTCGAGCCCAGTGCAAACCAGACCGTCCAATTCGACCTCAAGGATCGCGATCTCAGCATGGTAACCGAAGCCGGCGATCCAATCATCGCGCCCGGTGACTACGCCATTAGCATCGGCGGAGGCCAGCCTGATACGTCAGCTCCTACCGTCACCGGCCACTTCCGTGTGAGCGGAAGACTGGCGTTGCCGCAGTAGCTGGCCGAGGTCTTTAGCGCCCCGAATCCGGCCGGATTTCAAGGATGTTAATCGACAGCGGCGCGAAGTGTTGAACCGCATCCGGCCCCAAGTTGTCGATCTGGCTTTTTGACGGGACGATCTGTTCGGGCTTGTCGATTGAATTCGTCTGCGCAAGCGAGCCGCCTTTCAGAGTCCAAACGGTCGCTGATTTCCATGTGGCAGCGCCACGCTCCGGCTTGATCTTGATATCCAGCGGATTGGTATCGGCGTTGACGATCTTGAGGTAAACGGTACCGGATTTCGAGTCGCGAGTTGACGAGTAGAACACGCGCGCATTGTTCGTCTGGAGTGTTCCGTTCAGAATCTCGTCTCCAATGTGATTACTGAAGAGTACCTGCGCGTAGTAGCTTGGCGAGCCGTAAGTTCGAAGCGTGTCGTAGCCGATCAGGTCCGTCGCCCACTGCATGCCGCCTGGGTTGACGTTCACCAACAGCGGCGCGTAGCAGGACATGATGATCATATCGCTATTTCGTTCGAGGCCGGTCATCCACGCAGCGTCGCCGAGCGCGGCATTCATGTCCGGCGTAGGCGTGCCCTCGCGTGTCGCCCATTCACCGACGAATATTTTCGGCCCCTTGCGATCTGTTTTGTCGTACTGGCTGGCATTGGCGAACATTTCGTCTGCATGACGGTAGTAGTGTTCATCCAGAACATCGGGCTTCATACCGTTGACTTTGGTCGTGGCGATTAGCCGAAGGGCAGGATACTTCGCCTTGATTGCCTTGTAGAACTGGGCGAATCTTCCGTCGTAACTCCCCGACTTATCGAACCAGTCTTCATTGCCGATCTCCACGTACGTGAGAGGAAAGGGCTCAGGATGACCATCCTTGACGCGCTCCGCACCCCATTTCGTTGATGCGTCTCCCGTCAGGTATTCGATCTCGTCAATCGCATCATCGACATACGGTTTCAGCTTCGGTCCGGGGTCGATATGTTCGCCTTTCAACGAATATCCGGCATACACGGCGAGTACCGGCTGCATGTGCAGGTCCTCGCACCATTCCAGAAACTCGAGCAGACCGAAGCCATCACTCGATGGATAGCCCCAGGGTGAAAGATGGCCCGGGCGGTCGGCCGGATTGCCCACTGTCTTCTTCCAGTCGAAGCGTTCTGCGATGTGATCTCCCTCCAGGTAATTACCCCCGGGGAAGCGCAGAAACGCCGGTTTCATTCCTGCCAGTTTCTCCATCAAGTCAATACGAGTGCCGTTCTCGCGATTGTGAAAGGCGGGAGGGTTGAGCGCAACGTAATCCAGCCAAACCGTTCCGGGATGCTGAAAGCTCAGAACGAAGCGGTTGGAAGAGGAAATTGGGACATCAGCTCCCGTATTCAATTGCAGCTTATATTGGCGCCACTCAGCCCCAATCGCCTCCGTGTTCGCAGAGGCGAGACTCTGGCCAGTATCGTTGCTGACGATACTCGCGGTCATCGCACCGACACCGTTGCCTTTCGCGTCGATAGTCGCGGTGTATGTCGTGGCTGGCCTGGCAGGGATTCCCCAGTAGCCCTCGTTTCCGAGTGCTGCAACATTGGTCCCATCCGCTTGCTTAACATCCACTCGCAGCGACAGCTTGCGCCCGTCTAGGCGATACACCGATTTATCGAGCTGAAACGAGAGCTGCGCAGTCCCGCGCGGCATCAGGAACCAATGCGCCGGTTGATCCCATCCCGGTACAAACTCCGGAGTGCGAATCAACTGCGCATACAAGCCTCCTTCGTATGAGTAATTGATCTCTTCGGTCATCAGGCCGTACAGCATTGGGCTGACCTTTCCTCTCGGGTGTTCGAGGTCGACGGTGAGGCTGGCCTGGGTCTGGGCAAACATTGCTGCCCCGCTTAGCAGTAAACAGAAAAAAAGAAACCTCATGTTTTCTATTCGTTAACGATACCGTTGGCGTGTATAACGGTCAAGGATGAGTTTACATGTCGAGTGGAGGCACCCGCATTGATTGACTTCAAGGGACTGGAAATCTGGTTTGCAACGGGCAGCCAGCATCTCTATGGCAGAGAGGCATTGCAGAAAGTGCAGGAGTATACCGAAGCCATCGTTCGCGAACTCGCGCTTGTGAAGCAGTTTCTGGTGCCCATCATCGCAAAGCCGGTCATGACTACGCCGGACTCGATCCGCCAACTCTGCCTTGACGCGAATACCGCCGGAAATTGCAGAGGCATCATCGCATGGATGCATACCTTTTTCCCCGCGAAGATGTGGATCGGCGGCCTGAAAAATTTGACGAAGCCGCTGCTGCATCTTCACACGCAATTCAATCGTGAAATTCCCTACGCCACCATCGACATGGATTTTATGAATTTGAATCAATCCTCGCATTGGCGAAGGACCGAATATGGTGAAAGCTGGAAACTTCCAAGGGCACAGCATCGCCCAGCTCGGTCCCAAAGACGTTCGCTTCACGCGCAATAAGGCGAATACCATCGCCTGCGCGATCGTCCTCGGATGGCCGGAAGAACCCGTCCGTATTGAGGCGCTCGGCCCGGCAGCGACCAATCCAGGGAAGATCTCGCGGTCGAGCTTCTAGGCACGGACCAAGAACTCGATTGGCAACAGGAGGCCTCTGCTCTTCGCGTATCCCTGCCGAAGAACTATCGCGCGCCAGCGGATTACGCCGCCTCGTTTCGAGTGACACTGACCGCTGCCGGCTAAGTCACTTTGAAGTAGATCGAGTATGGACGGCCGGCCCCGATCGTGTTAAACGGGACCAGCGTTACGGAAGCAGGCGTGTTGAATGCGAGCGATCCTTGCCCTCTTCGTATCCATTCGCTCGAGTCCGCGCCGCCAGCTCGCATTTCGGGGATTGGTGCTGGAGTGTGGTTCTTGAACTCCGGCCCCATGCGGCCGGTGACCAAGCTCTCGGGCAGTGTATCGTCTCGCAGCGTCGTCGCGAGCAGAAGCGGCCCATAAAGAAAGGCTTGTAACGTCGGCTCGTCCGGCATCGGGCGCGCATAGACGGACATGGGAAACGTGACCTCAAGCTGATCGCCGTTCTGCCACGATCGCGAAATCGCTAGATAACTGCCCGGCCCCGCCGATGCCTGCATCGGTTTGCCATTGAGTGAAACTGTCGGAATGTCGCTCACCCAGGAGGGAATCCGAATGTTCACCGCCAGTTGCCGCGGTGACTCAGTGACGAACTCCAATCGTGTCCGCGGCTCCTCTGGGAAGTGATTCGTCTGCTTGACGCGAACATTTTGCTCTTTCCAATCCAATTCAGACGGCATGAAGAGATTTACAAACAACGCATTCTTGCGCCGAAAGTAAATGCTGCCGGCGAGTTTCGAGTATTCTTCCACTCCGGTGCCATTGCAACACCAGAAAGAGTCCTCTTCCGTCCCGAACGTCCGCCACGATCCAGGCACGACGCCAAGGTAATACTGCGTGTGTCCATTTGCAGTGTCAATCGTGCCGAGGCGGTGGTTGTAAAGCACCTGTTCGTAGTAATCGAAATAGCGCGGATCGCCCGACCATTCGTACAAGTGCCGCGTGAGCTTCATCATGTTGTACGCACAGCAGCATTCGTTTGTCGCGCTTCCCTGTTTCAGCTCTTCGGCGAGGTGATTAGGCGCAGTGAGCCAACCTTCGTTGTTGCTCGTGCCCCCGGTTGCATACGTTCGCGTTCTGACCACCTCGTTCCAGAACGCGTCAGCAACATCGTGAAAACGACTGTCACAGCTGATTTCATACCGGCGCGCCGCTCCGATCACCTGGGGAATATGTGTATTTGTATGCAGTCCGCGCAATTGATCGCGCCGCAACGCCAGTGGATTGAAGAATCGACGCTTTGTGAATCGGTCGCCTACCGTTGCGTAATGATCCGTGCGGGTCAGTCCCGCGAGACTATACAGGGCATCATTCATGCCCCCGAACTCTTCGTCCAGGACCATCTGCATCTGTTCGTCTGATATTTGAGCGGTCCACGCGTCTACCCAATCCGCCATGCCCTTCGCAATCGCAAGCGCCTGCGCGTTATTGCAAAGCTCGTGCATGTCAATCATCCCGGCCAGAATCTTGTGATACGTGTAAAAGGGAGCCCACACTTTTTCGCGGCGTTTAAGCCGATCAAACAACTCAGTAGGAAAGGCGCTAAGGTATCCCCCGCCAAGCTTTTGCTGGCATTTGCCGAGCTCGGTCACGAGGTAATTTCCTTTGTCTCGAATCGCAGTGTCACCGGTCGCTGCGAACATGAGTGCACACGCCGATAGATAGTGCCCGGTAAAGTGCCCGCGTAGCTCGCAATCCGGCCGCTCCCAACCGCCAAGCGGCTGTGCAGTTGACGGCAGACCTGCGTTCAACCGAAATGTGTGTAACAGCCGGTCAGCGGAGTACCGATGCAGTAGGTTTCGGTTCGCCTCCTGGGCATCGTAGAAGGCGCTCGGCAGCAGGCGCACTTCTGCCAACCCAAACGGTTCTACGTTCACGCGCAAATCGTGGCGAGTGAAGGAGAGCGATGCGGTGAACGGATCCGTAGCCGCGACAGTTCCCTGTTGCTCTTTGGGTGCGGCCGGATCTCCAGGAACCGACGCCTGTGTGATCGGTCTCTGCTCGTCGCCTTTCGCCAGCGTTGCAGCAAGGGAGCCGGAGACGCCCACCGCGACAAAAGTTCTTCGATTAAACGGGTTCTTCGCTGAGGACAAAGAAACGCTCCAATGAAACATCAGGTTGAGGTAGGCACAAATATTGTTGCATCGGCAGGAATGTGATCAAGCCCGCGAACTGCTTTGAAAAGGTCGACCCGGCGATGCCCCCGCCTCCCGGCGTGTGGTCGAGGCGTTTACCGTCGACTCGTTGCATATCGTAACCCCAGCCGCCGAACTGCAGGGGTGTCGAGATCTTCTGACGAATGTACTCCTCCATTTCCATTCCGACGAGATGGCGAAGCAGGATGGAAGCGACGTGCAGCCCTTGCGACGAATAGCAATACCCGGCTCCAGGATTCGTCCACATCGGCGTCCGAAGGGCATTTTGATCCTGCCCGAGGGTTGCGTCTATGGGTGGAAGTCCCTCGATTTTCACATCATCGCTGTGTACGATACCGAGATTACCATTGCTGTCGGCCATGCCGGATGTCATGGTCAGCAGATGACCAAGTTCAATATCGGCTTTTCGTGGATCGCTGAGAGGGAAGGCTTCCGGCAGGTATTGCCTGGTAAACACTTTCTGAGCGAGACCCTCGGGAAAGGCTGCTGGATGCTCTGCCATCGCAATGCCCAGACAAAAGCTGGTAAACATTTTTCCGCAGGACGCGCCATGTTTGGGGTGACTTCCCGCGAGGCGCGCCCGAAATATTTTTCGTACACCAGATAACCATGCCGGGCAACCAGCAAGCCACCGAATCTGCTGGTAGTCTTTGTGTATTCGAAGGCGCGATCGAGTGCTGCAAAGTCCATTCCGGCCGTTTGGCGAACACTCGTTTCGCTCCCTAACGTTCGCCATCCGCCTTGCGCATCTGAAGACGGAAAATAGCCGGATGCGGAGGGCGAAAATTTGTTCGAAGCTAAGTTGCCTGCGTCCAGGTGAGCTGCAGAGCCGAGTGCGGCCGCGACTGGCGTTTGAATCAGAAAATCTCTTCTTCGTATCGGCATGGCGTAAACGGATGGCTTTTCAAGTTTATGAGAAGCAGAAGGTGGCGGCACCACGACGATGCGTCTGGCACTGTCTTCGGCTGTGGTGAAACCACAGTTTCCCTGATGGCCGTGTGTTTAGCTTCAATCGCGTAAGTTTGTGGTCGGGAATTCAGGTGCTCGAAGTTTCTGATCGTAGCGCGTTTGCGGGAGTAATTCGCCCCCTTTGTAATGCGTGGGCACGAGATGACTACCTACTGCCTTTGCTATGGGCTGTCGAATGAACAACAGCGCTACCCGTCACGATTAAGCTGTGCCGAACCGATCCCAGCCCATCGCGCCGCAATGCCTGAATGACAGGAAGACGCGGCACATGAGGACTAACAATGCTGGAGCCGGAGCTGTGCGAACATACCGCCATGTCTTTTCGGCCTGCGCCTGCGATCACAATCCTCGGTCTTAGCGGCCTGGCTCTTCTGGCGCGGGATGAAAACCCGGTTCCATCGCGTGCGTGGAATGCCATCACGAGCGAAGGGCTGCTGAAGCACATTCGAGTGCTCTCTTCGGACGAATTCGAGGGGCGTGCCCCTGCGACAAAGGGCGAGCAGAAGACAGTGGATTACCTTGTGAGCGCCTGCCGCGCGATGAAGCTTTCGCCCGGCAATCCGGATGGGACTTACGTGCAGAAAGTAGCGCTCTGGGGCATAACCAATGGCGAGAGTGAAGTCTCGATCAAGGTGGACGCTGCAGAGTTTCCGTTGGCCGAGGGTGACGCAAGAATTTCTTCCCAGCAGCCGAAGACGGCGGTTGCCATTCCGGAATCACAGATTGTTTTTGCTGGGTACCGGGTGGTGGCG
>JAFAUR010000120.1 GCA_019243205.1 Acidobacteriaceae bacterium
GTCTGGCACTTCCTGTCTGACTCTCAACTCTGCCATTTCCACTCCAAAAGAAATATCTAGGCGATTCGACCGGGAGAGCTTTCAGTGCAGAAATGCAGTCCCGATGCAGCTTGATATACAGCGGTACCCCAGTTTTCATCGCATACATCAGGATTCTTCCCTGAGCGTCCACTCTGCGGCGTTCAAGTGTGATCGCGTCAGAAATCCGTAGGCCGGAATACAGCAGCAGCAAGATGGGCGCTCTAGCTCTAAGCCCCGCACGTTCCTGAAACGTCTCGTTGAAATTCGTGATCTTGTCGCACGCATCCAGGAGAGCGCTCACTTCGTGGGGCTCGTAAGAAAGGGTCACAGAATTTCCCCCAACCGGCGGTTTCGACTTCTTTGCCCAGTCTTTGGAAATCCAATCGTGATCCACGCAGAATGCGCAAAAGGCTCGGAGATGTTCGATCTTCTTTCTTTGCGTATGGGGGGTACAGCCCCGACTTGCCCGGAAGCTCCTAAAATCCTCTAGTCGAAGGCCCGTTAACTCACGAACATTGCGCACTCGCGCAGATATTGCCGTACGGCATCCGTAATTGTGCCGCCAGCGGCCTCGTCCTCTGGGCATGGATTCGCGGACTGGCATGCCCTTGAGGTGTCCGTAGCACCAGATCATGCACTTGCATTTGGTGTAGTTCTGCCCCTTGTCCGCAAACTTGCAACTGGCGGAATGACGTCGATACAGCTCCAATGGCATAAGAAAGGATATTGTACAAAAACGTGTACAACTACGCCCGATCCGCTATATGAGTTGATAGATGATTGATTCTAAAATGAGAAGGAGGCTTGGGCTGGATGGGGCGGCTGGTGGGATTCGAACCCACGACATCCAGAACCACAATCTGGCGCTACTACCAACTGAGCTACAGCCGCCGCAACAACGACAAGTTTAACATCCGATTCGTACCGTTTTTCTTCACATGAGGCTGATCGGATCCACGTCAATCACCAGGGCGGTCGGGCTCCAATGCTCATTTTCAGCAAACGCTCGCATCTTCTTCAGGAGCTCACGCAATATACTCCGCTGGGCCGCCTTAATTAGGAGTTGGTACCGGAACTCGTTCTTTAGCCGAAGCACCGGCGCCTCTGAAGGTCCCATGATGCGGGCTCCTTCTGGCGGGGGAATCGCCACATAACCAAGCGCGGTCGCCATACGCAAGGCCTCTTCCTGCCGCTCTGCACGAACCAGAACGTTTGCACAAGCTCCGAAAGGAGGCCATCGCAGCCACTTCCTGAAACTGATCTCCTTGTTATAGAAACCCTCGTAGTCTTGTGCCGCAGCGAATTGAATCGCGTAGTGATCCGGATTCAGTGTCTGAATAACAACTCGCCCCGGCGAATCGCCCCTTCCGGCGCGTCCAGCGGCCTGCGTCAGCAGCTGAAAGCTGCGTTCGGCAGCACGAAAATCCGGCATGCTCAATCCAATGTCAGCCAGCACGATGCCGACTAAGGTGACGTTCGGAATGTCGTGACCCTTTGCGATCATCTGCGTTCCAACCAGGATATCGATGTCGCCGTCGCGGAAAGCGTGCAGGATTCGCTCGAAGGCTCCTTTTCCCGCTGCACTATCGCGATCGAGCCGCGCAACCCGGGCCGTTGGTAACATACGGTGCAGTTCTTCCTCGACACGCTCCGAGCCAGTTCCGAGAAACTGAACGTAGTCGCTGCCGCAGGCCGGGCATTCGTCTGGAATTTTGTCGGCGTATCCGCAGTAATGACAGAGCATGCGCCGGTCGCGGCGGTGATGTGTGAGGACAACCGAACAGTTCGTGCACATCATCCGCTCTCCGCATTCGCGGCAAATCATGAAGCTCGAGAATCCGCGCCGGTTCAACAGGAGCATGCACTGTTCACCCGCTTGCAAGCGCTGCTCCATCTCCTGAAGAAGTTTTCTAGAGAACGTGCTTTGCCGCTTTGTTTCCAGAAACTCGAGGCGCATATCGACGACATTCACTTCCGGCATCGGACGCTTTGCAACGCGCTCAGGTAGCCGAAGTTGGAAGTATTTCCCACGGTCCGCGTTGTACCGGCTCTCGAGGCTGGGCGTAGCCGAACCTAAAACAACCACGGCACTTGCCTGTTTGGCGCGCATGAGCGCAATGTCACGCCCGTGATACCTGGGAGTCTCTGCTTGTTTGTAACTTCCGTCCTGCTCTTCGTCTACGATGACGAGTCCGAGGTTTTGAACAGGGGCGAATACCGCTGACCGTGTGCCTACAGCGACACGAGCCTGCCCGTTCCGGATCCGTCTCCACTGCTCGGCTCGTTCCGAATCGCCAAAAGCAGAGTGGAGGATTGCCACCTGGTTTCCGAAACGCTGGAAAAATTGACCGGCCATCGCGGGTGTCAATGCGATTTCGGGTACGAGCAAGATAACGCTCGACCCGCGCGCAAGGGCAGCCTCGATAGCTCGGAGATAAACCTCTGTTTTGCCGGACCCCGTGACACCTTGCAACAGAAAAGCCTGGAACTGCTTAGTATCCAAAGCCTCTTCAATCTTTTTGTAAGCAGCGTCTTGATCCGCATTCAGCTCCGGCACAGGACGCTCGAATCCTTTGGGGAAGGGAAGAGTGCTGGCGGCGATACGAATCAGGTTCCGTCTGGCGAGGGAGCGCGCAGCCTGGCTCGCGCGCTTTAGCAAGTGGCCGAGTGCTGCCACGTTGTGGCCTCCTGGATGTAACTCCAAGAAGGCCAGCAGTTCCCGCTCACTCCGATTCAGTTTCGTGTCCGCCGCGGGGCGGCCCGCGAATTCGATTTGGAGGCGCTGCGCTGAAGCCCGCAGCAGATCGCGCAATTCTTGTGTCTCGTCTGCGACGACCCATCCGCGCTTCATCAATCCGCGCAACGCAATTTGGGCGCCTTTCACTCGGCCTCTCAGATATTCGGATGACCTTGGGCTCTCCTCCAAGAGCGCGAGCACAGCGGTGGAGGGGTCGCTATCTGCGCGTACGATCAGCTGCCGCGCAATCTCCTCTCCCTTTTCGGTGAGCGCGTACTTCTTGCTTCGCCTGGTCTCGCCACTCAGCGGCAACATGGTCTTTAATACTTCACCGATGGGCGCGCAATAGTACTCGCTCATCCATCTGCCAAGTTCCAGCAGTTCGGGACCGATTACGGCTTCTTCATTCAGAACACTGGTTACCGGGCGCGTTGGTTGTTCCGGCACCGTGTTGTGTAGTCGAACAACCACGCCGCTCAGACGGCGCGATCCGAAAGGAACCCAAACTCGTGACCCGACCCCAACACGATTTCTCAACTGCTCAGGCAGCTCGTACGTGAATAACCGGTCGAGGGGTACCGGAACCGCAACGTCGCAGAATGAGAATCCTTCATCCATCGAGTTCGCCGATGGAACGAAAGGCGGGCTTCAATGCCGGGTAGAGGGACTTAAAGATCTCATACCGGGGGCGGTAAAACGAAACCGCCTTGTCCTCGTGCTGCTTGACCGCCTGTTGCCGCACAGCTTGCGCACACAATTCTGTCGCGTTCGAGTACTCACCCGTTCCCACCGTGGCCAGGAGGGCCGCTCCATAAGCCGAGCCTTCCTGTGTCTCCAGTATCGAAACGGTGGTACCGAAAATATCAGCAAACAACTGATGCCAGAAGGGGCTTCTCGCACCGCCTCCGGACAGCCTCACCGATTTGGGATGCACACGCAGCCCGCGGATGATTTCGAGTCCATCCTTCAAGCTGTAACAGACACCTTCAAGGATCGCCCGAATGAGATCTGCGCGGACATGCTTTGCAGTCAGGCCGACGAAGGCGGCACGCGCCGCAGCATCCAGGTGGGGTGTACGCTCGCCCATAAGATAAGGAAGCCAGAAGAGTCCATGAGCTCCCGGCGGAGAAAGCGTCGCCTCCGCTGTCAGATCATCGTAGTCGGTGCCCGGCGCGAATCGATTCCGGAACCATTGAAAGCTGAGCCCCGCACCCTGGGTAACGCCCATCACATGCCAGGCATGCGGGATCGCATGGCAGAAGGTGTGAACACGGCCTGACGGATCGTATGCGGGCTTTTCTAAGTACGCGAAAACCACCCCTGAGGTCCCAACGGTGCACGAGATCAACCCGGGCGCCACGATG
>JAFAUR010000782.1 GCA_019243205.1 Acidobacteriaceae bacterium
CCCGTTGCGGCGGAGGGTGTATCGCGTTTGTCCCAACAACGGAAGCTGCCACAGTGCCTGTGGAACATCGAGCGCTTTACGAATTGGGAAGGACTGGATCTTTAGTACCTGGTCTCCCAGGCGGATCCCGGCCATATCCCCCGGGCCGCCGGGCGTGATAAAACCGGCGACAACCGCAGTCGCGCCTGTTGGCGCTTTCCGGTCGATCCAGGTAACTCCATCATCATGAATAGGATACGAGCGAAGGTGCTGAAAGCTGAGAACGGCCGCAACAACGGCCCCCACCGTACAGAGTAGAAGAAGGGTGCCAGAAAGTTGATTTCTAGATTCGCCCAATTAAGACACCTAAAGCAACCCGACGCCATGAAGACGCCTATCCAACCCAATTGAGGTACTACCACACCCAAAGCACGTCACGAACCATACCCGTTTGGGACCCTATGTTACTGCAATTACTAGGTTGGTGCTAGGAAATTCACAACGGAAAGCTGTAACTCCTCTTCTTTTCGGGAACCACCGCTCCCAAAAACCGTAGCACTGCACACAGAATGGAAACTACACGGCGAGCGCAACGCCGGAGCGCCGCCATGCGTCTCGGGGCGTTGACGTTGAATCGAAACACACTTAGACTAAAGATGTTCCCCGGTTCATCCACAGGAGTGGTCTTTCCTCTATGAAGTTTTCCGTTGCCTCCCGATTTGGTCTGGTGGCAGGCATCTCCGCTGCGGCATTGTGCATCGGCCCGCTCGCAGCCCAGGATAAGAGTTCTAGTTCCAGCAGCTCTAACAACGAGACGGTTGCAAAGCCGCTCTCGAAGAAGCAGCTCGCCAAGAAGCAGAAGGAGCTGGAGCGCGAGCTCGCCGGCCCGTGGAAAAAGTGGCTGAACGAAGATGTCGTTTACATCATCACGGATGAGGAGAAGACTGCTTTCAAGCGGCTGAAGACAGACGAGGAGCGCCAGCAGTTCGTAGAACAATTCTGGCAGCGCCGCGATCCCACCCCGGATACCGAAGAGAACGAGTACAAAGAAGAACATTATCGCCGCATTGCGTATGCCAACGATCACTATGCCTCGGGCATCCCGGGCTGGAAAACCGATCGCGGCATGATCTACATCAAATACGGTCCTCCGGATGAGATCGACTCGCACCCGTCGGGCGGCAGCTACGAACGCCCGATGGAAGAAGGCGGCGGCGAGACATCAACCTATCCGTTCGAAGACTGGCGGTACCGCTACATCGATGGAATCGGCACAAACGTCAATATCGAATTCGTCGACACGACCATGAGCGGCGAATATCACATCAGCCTTGATCCGGAAGAAAAGGACGCTCTGCTGTACGTTCCGGGCGCCGGTCTGACCATGTCTGAGCAGATGGGTACTGCGGACAAGACACAGCGGTTCACCCGTACTGATGGAACCCATCTGGGCACCGGTAACCAGCCGCTTCCTGAAAGCATGAACGAGTTTACGCGTCTCGAGCAGTACGCAAAACTTCAGAAGGCTCCGGCTATCAAGTTCAAGGATCTCGAAGCGGCGGTCAATTCGACCATCCGCTACAACACCCTGCCGATGCAGGTGCGGGCCGATTATATCCGCGTGACCGATTCGACCGTGCTCACCACCCTGACGATTCTTTTCAAGAACAACGACCTGAACTACTCGACGAAAGACAAAGTAGCGAAGGCCACCGTCAACATGTACGGCCGCATCACCTCCCTGACGCGGCGTCCCGTGAACTGGTTCGAGGACACCGTCAGCGCGCAGGTTCCCGCGGAGATGCTGCAACAGGCCATGAACGGTTCCCAGATCTATTCGAAAACAGTCCCGCTAGCCCCCGGAACGTACCGCTTGAACATCGTCGCCAAAGATGTAGTGGGCAATACGATGAACAACTTCGAGATGGCCTTGAACGTTCCGCATTACGACGAAGACCAGCTGGCTTCGAGCAGCGTCATTCTGGCCGACCAGATCGAACGCGTTCCGAGCAACAGCATCGGTACCGGTCAGTTCGTCATTCGCGCCTCAAAAGTACGGCCTCGGGTCGGCGATATCTTCAAGCGGGATGAAACGATGGGAATCTACACGGAGTTCTATAACTTCGGCATGGACGAGAAAACGAAGAAACCGGACGGCACCGTGGAGTACGAAGTGTTGGATGCGAACAATCAGCCTGTGATTACGCAAACGGAACCCCTCAGTGCGATCCAGAATTCGTCCGCGTTTCTCGTGACGGTGGAAAAGAAGCTGCCCTTGAAGAGTCTCGCTCCTGGCAAATATACGTTGAAGTTGAAGGTGACGGATAAGCTCAAGAACCAGAGCATCGCTCCGTCTGCGCAATTTACGGTAACATCATAGTAATTTCTGCTATCTCAAGCAGAAGGACGCGAAAGGGCAAGGTGACGTCGGGTTTCGCGAATGAGTTCGCAAAAGATTGGCCGTTGTGTGGTCCTACCGCACCGCGATCGTCCATCTTATCCCCGGTTGTTGTTCGTGCCCTGATGTTGGTCGTGGTCGGTTGCGCTCCGATGGCGGCCGCCGATTTATCGCTCCCCGTCACGGGAAACCTGCTCGGCAGCGTCATGGACGCCGTCGGCACGCCCCAGATGGGCGCTACCGTGCAGATCCTGAATAAATATGAGCACCTGGTGGCGAAGGCGATCACGACTCCGGATGGCCATTTCATTTTCAGTGGACTGCCTGTCGATTCCTATTCGATCCGCGTTACCCAGAACAGCTTCCTGCCCGCTTCTCGCGACCGGATTGCGGTAAAGGCGGGGCTCGACAGCATTCTTCAGATTCATCTCGCGACGCTGTTCAGCAGTATCGAGCTGCGCTATTCCGTGCCGGGGGCGGCCATGTCGGATGACTGGCGATGGGTCCTGCGCTCCTCTCCCGCGACCCGCATGATCACGCGCGCGGTGGATCCTTCGGCGACTTCGAGCAGCGAAGGCAAACGGGCCCCGGTCTTTTCAGAGACAAAGGCCATGTTGATGCTGTCCGGCGGAGACGGCGGGGCAGTCGATACAGATTCGATTCAGGGTGATCTCGGCACAGGATTTGCGGTCTCGACGAACGTGCTCGGAAAAAACCAGCTCGAGCTGGGCGGCAGCCTTGGCCAGAACGCGAATGTCGGGCCGGCGGCTATCGGATTGTTTGCGGCGTATCGCGCTACCGGCGGACAGCTGGCCCAGCCGGAGATTACGCTCAGCTTCACTCAGCTCGGATTGTTGGCTCCGCAGTTCGCGGGCGGACCGGTTAACTTGCCCACACCGCTGACCGGCGGCGCTCCGGCGATTCGCAGCATAGCGACGAGTTTTTACGAGGCGACCGAGGTCGGCGATCTCGCCAGGATCGAATACGGGATGACGGCGCAATCGGTCGACTACCTGCAGCATCGAAGCCTGCTCAGTCCGTTTGGCCGCGTGAGCGTCCCCGTCGGTTCGAACGGACATCTCCTCGCATCGTACTCGGCGGGTGCGCGCCCGGATGCCTTGCTGAGCCATGATTCCGAGGCGCAAACCGCGGCGGAAGGGGACAGGGCGAAAGACGCGACGTTGACGGACACGATGAACACGCTTTCCCGGCTTCCGCAGATTTCGAACCGGGATGGGCGTCTGCAGCTTCAGAAGACGCAGACCTACGAGGCTGGATACCAGTTGAGCGCCGGGTCCCGTACCTACGCGGTGAGCGCGTTCTACGACGACGTAAGGAATGGGCGTGTGAACGTAGCGGGAGATGTCAGCGGCCTGGACTCGACCGATCTGCTATGGGACGGCACCTCTGAGACAGCCACCTACAACATAGGAAATTACAGCCGAAAGGGGTATCTCGCTTCCGTCGACCAGCGGGTGGGCAGCGACTTGCGCGTGAGCGCAGCTTTCGGCAGGATGGGTGGATTTTCCGTTGATCAAAGCACGCCGACGGTGTCAGGCGGAGGCCGTTCCTTCCTGAGCGAACAAACGCGGAACATTGCCGCCGTCAATATCCAGGCCCGCGTTCCACGAAGCAAAACAAAAATTTCGGCAGATTACGGCTGGATGGATCCGGGAACGGTAGTCCCTCGCCACTACTTCACTACGCAGAATACCTACATGGACCCCGGATTGAACGTTTACATCCGCCAGCCCCTTCCTTCTTTCGGCATGCCGGGACATTTCGAGTTCACAGCAGACGTTCGCAATTTACTCGCGCAAGGCTATCTGCCGGTCAACTCCCCCTCAGGACGGCTCCTGATTGTTCAGTCTCCGCGTGCGTTGCGGGGTGGAGTCAATTTCATCTTCTAGCCGTTCTGTGCGGTTGCGGTTCCTATCAATCCTCGTACCGCTGCTAGCCGGCCTTTGCGCGGCGAGTCAGGCTCCTGATCCATTCGCCACAGCTGCGCGAGCCACTGTCCTGCTCTTTATTCGCAGCGATTGTCCAATCACGAATCGCTATGCGCCGGACCTGAAACGGATCGCCGACAAGTTTGCGCCTGATGGCGTTGCGTTCTGGCTGGTTTATCCCGACCCGGCAGAGACGGACGGCTCTATCCAAAAACACATTGCCGAATACCAGCTGCCTGGAAAACCGCTGCGCGACCCAGGGAGGACCCTGATCCGGAGGGCGCACGCGACGGTTGCTCCCGAAGCCGCGGTCTTCGATTCCGGCGGCAAGCTGATATATCACGGACGCATTGACGATCGGTGGATTGAAATCGGGAAGTCCCGGCCGGCTCCCACGACCCACGATCTGGAAGACGCAATCAGCGCGGTTCTTGCC
>JAFAUR010000060.1 GCA_019243205.1 Acidobacteriaceae bacterium
GCGTTGAGCTGACCGTTACTAATAGCTCGTTCGGCTTGACCATAAAATGAACTCTGCAGTCAGAACCCCGACCGTTAGGAAGGGGATCGCTTCAGAACCCTGACCGTTAGGGAGGGGCTGATAGCTAACTCCGTAGTCGCCCGTCAATACCTATTCACCACAAGCTTCAGCTTGGATGAGCCCGCGATTCTCAGCGAGGCGAAGACTCAAGCAAGGTTTCGGGTGATCTCAGCGAGAGGGTTCCACCCGTTCCCATCCCGAACACGGAAGTTAAGCCTCTCAGCCCCGATGGTACTGCATGCGCGAGTGTGTGGGAGAGTAGGACGTCGCCCGATAAAACAAACAAGCCCCGGCCAGTGAAAATTGGCCGGGGTTTTATATTGGGGGACCGATGGCAGTCCTCAAGCCAACCGTACGGCTTGGCGGAGCGATTCCGTCCTCCCGCTGGCGCGGTCGTGGGCTTTCCGTAGACTAAAGCGTTCAACATACGCCTTCAGAGCCCGATGACACGATTCCAGTCGGCGATGTACATATAAAGACGCTGAAACTCACTGGGTAAAAGCATTCTGTTATGTGCAATAAAGTTCCGCGACTTCTCTAGCTCGTCCATCCTCTGCTTTAGCCAATGCTGAGTAGGGACGACGTCTTTGAAGTAATCCCATTTCGCCACGATGATCTGCGCTAAGTGTCCAAAATCCACGAATCCCAGCAGATCAGCTTTTCCGCCTTCGAGCCAAGAATCCTTCAGTGCGGACTCGCGTCTAGTCTCAGCGTGCTCCTTGATCTTCGGCGGGAGCCTCTCAAGCCAGTCGGCACCTTCCTTTTCTTCCAGGGCCTCTCGTATGAAATCTCTAATTTCATTCTCGAAACAAAATAGGACCGCAAACAGCCGCGCCATCTCCAGCGCGTTGTTCCTTCGGGAGATCCCAAACGGTGCCAGGGCCTCTTTCAGCAGACTTTCCTCTGCCTCCGTCGAATAGGCGCCTATTTGAATCCCGGCTAAGCGAAATTTTTCGGCTTCGGCCTCAAACATCAGGCCTCGGAACAAAAAATCTCTGACATCTTTACTGCTCAAATAAGTGCTCCCGCAATGACTTGAAAATTGCGTTGTAAACCTCTATGTCCTTTGTAGCTGGCAGATGGATTTGGATGTTGTAGTGGAGCCCTGGCACACGGGCATCCAGCCCTTCGGGCGCAGGCCCCGCCTCTCTCTTCGGCGTAACACCCTCGGATTCTTTCGCCAGAGCCGGCTCATTACCCTTCCTCGACAAATCCGCTAATGGCAACAGCCCGAGAAACGTCTTGCCATCAGCGAAGCGACATTATCGCTCGCATTATGAAAGCTCTTGAACTTGCCTTCGATCGCATCCCTGTCCCCGTTCGTGGGATTTTCCTTAATTAGGAAAATGTCGCTGTAAGCATCTCGCAGAGCCTGCGCCATAATATGCCTTGACCGCGAGTGGTCGCGATAGTCGTTGTAGCGCTGTGTGGGCTTGCCATCAGCGGAAAGAAACCCGAGGGCCTTCAGGAGTGGAATGAATGCGCGGTCATTTGTCGAGGTGAACCCCCAATCCTTCAACAATTGGTTGCTAAATCGCTCAGGAGCTTGGCCATCTCGGATTCTAGTGAAGATCTCCGGTATGCGATTTGTTGGAAGCACATACGCATTGGTCAGCGGCATTTATCAGCACCCCAGGCGCTAACTAGAGCGCGCGTACTTCCTTACGGGTTTCACGAGCATGCTTTTATTCGGAGAATAACATGCGGCTAACATGCATTCGACGAGCACCCAGCGGGTACGGCTCTCTCAGACACGCCGCCGGGGATAACAGGCTGATCGGAGTCAAGAGTTCATATCGACGCTCCGGTTTGGCACCTCGATGTCGGTTCATCGCATCCTGGGGGTGCAGAAGCTCCCAAGGGTTAGGCTGTTCGCCTATTAAACGGTACGTGAACTCGCGTTCAGAACGTCGCGAGACAGTTCGGTCCCTATGGTGGTGGG
>JAFAUR010000273.1 GCA_019243205.1 Acidobacteriaceae bacterium
GCTGGCATCCGAGAAGTCGATGGCAATGTGACCGGAGTCTCCACGCGATATGCGGGCGATCTCTATCCGGATGGTTGGACCGTCGATGACGTCAGCTACGGCTACGGCGCTCCCGTGAGTGCGCTCGCATTGAACGACACCACGGAGCAAGTAACAGTACGTCCCGGACACCCGGGCGGAGCAGCCCGTCTGGAGATTTCTCCCTCTGTCGGAGAGCTCGTCATCTTAAATCAAGTGCTGACGACCGCAACACCCGGTGTCGATATCCATGTCGAGAGGCCATTGGGAAGTGATGAAATCGTGCTTTCGGGCACTATCGGCAAGCGATCGGCCCCTTGGGAGCAGGACTTTTCGGTCGCGGACCCGGCTCACTTTGCCGCAGCCGCGCTTATCTCACTCCTGCGCGAGCGTGGCATCGCCGTGCGCGGTACGGCTGCCTCTGACTACTCCGGCATTAGTACGAACGCGGCTGAGGCGAGTCGTGTTATCGGCATCAGAGATTCGGTCCCGCTTTCAGACGTCATCCAGGTGATCAACAAAGTTAGTCAAAACTTGCATGCGGAGATGCTGCTGCGCGAAGTGGCATTTGTCACACGCGGGTCCGGAACATTGCAGAACGGGACAGCGGAGCGGGATCTGTTTCTCCAACAGGCCGGTATCGCCCCTCCGGCCGGGAAACTCGCTATTGCGGACGGGTCGGGTCTATCGCGACAGGACCTCGTCTCGGCTCAGATGATCGTCAAACTGCTGAAGTACATGTGGAGTCAAAGATACCGGGACTTATGGCTGGCATCATTACCGATAGGGGGTGTCGACGGGTCGCTCGAACACCGCTTCCGCCACATTGCAGGAGCCGAGCGCGTCCATGCAAAAACCGGATCACTTTCTCACGTCAACGCATTGAGTGGATACTTGCAGACCGCATCGGGAAAATGGATCGTGTTTTCCGTAGTGGTAAATGGAACGTCGGCTAAGGACTCCGACGTTCGCGACTTCATCGATCGTCTCTGCGCGATTTTTCTACCGCTTTGAGAAATGGGATGGACGTCGAATTCCGAGAAACAGGAATATATTTACCGGAAATCGAGCTTTGGCTGGACAATACGGACCCCTGTGCGGCCACCTGGATTTCCCACGGCCATAGCGATCACGCTTCAGGCTGCCACGGTACAGTTCTCGGCACTTCCATCACGCTGGAGATTTACCGCATGCGGCTCTGGAAGTCGGAAGACGCCGCGGAACCGGAACTGCGGGCTATCGAGTTCGGCCAATCCATCGAGTGGAATGGAGCCAGACTAACGGCGTATCCCGCAGGCCACATCCTTGGAGCGGCTCAACTTCTGCTTGAATATCGAGGCGAGCGCCTGGTCTATACGGGAGACATCAAACTGCGCCGGCCGCTCTGCGGAGAGATCACGCAACCAATTGCTTGCGATCGCCTGATCATTGAGTCCACGTTTGGATTACCGATCTACAAGCTGCTCGACCGCGAGGCCGCCGTCGAACAGATTCTGGCATTTGCGCGGGAGTGTCTGGACGAAGGGATCGTGCCGGTATTTATCGGTTATCCGCTGGGACGCGGGCAGGAGATTGTCCACGTTCTGTGTCAGGCAGGCATTCCCACCGCGGTTCACGGCGCAATTGCCAAATTCATTCCCGTTTATCAGGACAATGGATATGAATTCGACGGCTGGGAACCGTATGATGCGCGCGCCATCCAAGGCAAAGCCCTGGTCGTTATTCCCGCTCACGGGAATGTTCTTGAAGCGAGTGGGAAGAATATTCGCATTGCCTACGTTTCCGGCTGGGCCGCGCTCGACAATGCGAGAACACGCAGCGGCGCGGAGCATCTGATCCCCTACTCCGACCACGCCGATTTCGATGAACTCCTGGCATTAGTGGATCGCTCGAGTGCGAAGCATGTGGACGTTGTGCACGGCTACACCGTGCCCTTCGCCAAAATCCTTCAGCGGCGCGGCATGTCGGCCGCCGCGCCTCAGCGGACGACTGCTCAAACCAGTGTCGAGGCAGAGGGCTGATGGATGAATTGGCCGCCGTGTGCGAACGCATCGCGAGCCATTCGAGTCGCTTGAAGAAAGTCGCGATATTGGCGGAATACCTGCGTGCACTCGATGACAAAAACTTCGCCCTCGCCGTGCAGTTCCTGAGCATTGGACCGGTCGCGACCGAACCGCGGAACGCGACGCTTTTCGAGGTAATTACGGATACCAAGCTGTCGATAGGTGGAAGCACTCTACGAGATGCGCTCCAAACGGCAACGGGATGGGATGGGGAAACACTCCGCGTTTGCCAGGGCGAGGTGGGCGATTCCGGAGAGACTGCGAGCCTCTTACTTGGTGGCTTCACCGAAGAAGAGCCGCTCACGCTGCAGAAAGCAGACGAACTCTATCAAGAGTTATTTCGCGCGCGGACGACAAACGGAAAACGCGATCTGCTGGTCAGGGCTTACAAAAGCTATCGACCCTTGGCGATCAAGTATTTCATCAAGTTCATCACGCGCGGCCTCAGAATTGGGCTGATGGCCAGGCAGGTGGAGGAAGCGGTCGCACTTGCCTGCAACGTGCCGCACGAAGCCGTGCGCGAGGCAAATAATCGTCTCGGCGATCTGGCCCGAGTCGCTCTTGCGGCGCGGCACGGCGAACTTTCAACCATCGAATCCCGGCTTTTCCATCCAATGGACTTCATGCTCGCCAAGCCGCTCGATCGCCTGGAAGACGTAGGGGATCCCGCGGAGTGGATTATCGAAGATAAATACGACGGAGTGCGCTCACAGGTCCATTTCGATTCCGGTCACGTGCGGATTTTCTCTCGCGGCATGGAGGAGGTTACTGCCGCCTTCCCCGATCTGATTCGAGCCGTGGCGAAGTTGTCCGGAACGGGTCTACTGGATGGAGAGATTCTCGGTTGGCGAGACGGACGTGCCCTGAACTTCAATCTGCTGCAGCAGCGATTGGCTCGAAAGAATGTCAGGACTACCTTGATGCAAGAGATTCCCGTTGTCTTCATGGCCTATGACATTCTTCTCCGAAATGGCCACCTGCTTTTCGAACGGCCCATTGAAGAACGGAAACAGATCCTCCTCGAAACGCTAAGGCAGACTGAGTTCCCGCTTATGATTTCCGCACAGCACGAAGCCATGACTCGTGATGATATCGACCGGCTGTTTGCGGAGGCAAGAACCCGGGGCAATGAAGGATTGCTGCTCAAGCGGCACGGGAGTCGATACGAACCCGGGAAGCGCGGAGGAGCTTGGCAGAAACTCAAAAGGCCATACGGAACATTAGACGTTGTCATCACTGCCGCCGAACAAGGCAGCGGACGCCGGGCAACCGTCTTCTCGGATTACACGTTCGCTGTAAGGTCTGAGAATGGCTACCTGAACATCGGCAAGGCGTATTCCGGATTGACTGACACAGAAGTGAAGGCCCTCACGCGAGTGCTCCGGAAGGTTTCGACGGATCGATTCGGCCCTGTGATGGTGGTACGGCCGGAAGTGGTTTTGGAAGTGGCGTTCGACGGCGTGCAAAAGAGCTCGCGGCATAAAAGCGGATACGCACTCCGATTCCCGCGCATCTTGCGCTGGCGGCAGGACAAAAGACCGGAGGAATGTGATGACCTCGCCCGAGTTGAAGCGCTCTATCAGACCTCGCTCCAATAAAAGGCTGAATCCGGCTCTCGCCACCTGGTTCTCCTCGCAATACCCGGAACTCAGCGAGATCCAGAAAACGGCATTGCCTCATACGCTCAATCGGGAAAACACGCTCATCCTTGCGCCCACGGGAAGCGGAAAAACGTTCGCGGCATTTCTTTCTGTTTTGTCGCGACTTGCGGATCGAGCAATCGCCAATGAACTGCCCAATGCTGTCTGCGCCATCTATGTGTCTCCCCTAAAGGCACTGGACAACGATATACATCGCAACCTGGCGCCCGCGCTCGAAGCGCTGAATCGCGCATTGCCGATATCTAACCAGATTCGAATGGAAGTGCGCACCGGGGACACAGCACAGGGCGACCGGAACCGGCAAGGCAGGCTGCGACCGCACCTCTTGCTAACCACTCCGGAAAGCCTCAGCACAATCCTTTCGCAGGCAAGATGGCGCGAAACGGGCTTCGATCCGGAAACCGTTGTTGCCGATGAGATTCATTCCTTTGCGGAAGGAAAAAGAGGATCGCTGCTTGCCCTCTGCCTGGAACGGCTGGAGCATCGGGCCGGACGCCCGCTACAGCGCATCGGCGTATCTGCAACTGCGTGGCCCGTCGAAGCCATTCAGAAACTTTTGTGCGGCTCGCGCCCTTGCTCGCTCGCGCGCGTAGACGTTCGTAAGTCTCACCGGTTGGAGGTTGTTGCTCCCGAGCCTGGCGCCTGGCTCCCGCCGGCCGGCTACAATCCGTTCAGAATTGCGCCTACCGTCGCGTCGCTTGTTCAAGATGCGCGATGCAGCTTGATCTTTCTAACCACTCGTTCGGGAGTAGAGCGCCTCGGGCTGGCTCTGAAAGTTCTCCTACCGGAACTCGATGACCAGATCGCGGTGCATCATGGATCGGTCGACCGCAAGACCCGCGACGAGATCGAAGAGGGACTCAAGCTTGGCCGCTGGCGAGCAGTGGTGGCATCGAGCAGCCTCGAAATGGGAGTCGATTTCTCGAGCGTTGATCAGGTTCTGCTCATCGGTACGCCGCGCGGAGTCAGCCGTGCCCTGCAGCGCTTGGGACGAAGCGGACATCGAGTGAACGGAGTCGCTTCCGGGGCGTTAGTGCCGCTCAGTCTGCCTGACCTGGTGGAATCGGTCGCGCTGCGCGAAGCTGCCCGCGAAGGGCGCCTGGATGCGCTACGCATCCCCGGCGCTCCGCTCGATGTCCTGGCGCAGGTGCTTCTCGGGATGAGCATAGAAGGTCCCTGGATTCTGGACGAAGCCTACGAACTCGTGCGGCGATCGGGACCGTATTCTGAGCTTTCTCGCCAAGACTTCGATGACGTGATCGGCTATCTGTCAGGCCAGGGCAAAGTTCTCGGTTCGTACGGGACCTACGGAAAAATCAAGATAGAAAGCGGATCGATGCGCGTGGCAGATGCCAAGACCGCGCGCAATTACTATCTGAACGCCGGAGTGATCAGCGCCGACTTCGAGATGCGAGTAGTTTCGGTACGCAATCGTCAATTAGGCGCGGTCGAAGAGTCGTTCATCGCGGGGCTTCAGCCAGATGAGGCATTCATCATGGGCGGCAAACCGGTGCGAGTGAAACGGGTGCACGGAGACATCGCGGTGGTCGAGCCAGCTGCCGGTGAGCAGGTGAAGACGCCCCGATGGATGGGCAACAAAATGCCTTTGACGGCCCAGTTGGCCGCGGAAGAACGCAGCCTGCGCAGAGCCTTGCGAGACGCGTTTCAAAAGGGCGGCCGGGAAGAATGTGCGGAACGGCTGATGGAGAGTTACGGCGTCGATGAAAACGTAGCCGGGAGGATCGCAGCGTTCATCGAACGGCATTCGCGCGCGATGGCTGTCCCGACCGATGATCCCGTGGTGGCAGAGCGAATCACGACCGGGAGAAATATGATGCTTCTGGTGCATGTGATCGCCGGACGCGCGGTCAATCGTTCTCTGGCCTGGGTGACGAGTGCCCGCCTCGCTCAGGGACGCAGTGTGGTGGCAAATTTCGATGACCACAGTTTTCTGCTTTCAGTGGATGCGCGGATAGAGATAACTGCTGACGCGCTGCACGCGGCCTTCCGTCCGCAGAACTTCGTCGAGGATCTCCGGGATACGCTTTCCTCCACCGAAACGCTCGGCACTTCCTTCCGCCACATTGCCGAGATTGGTCAACTACTTCCGCGCCGGACGCTACGGGGCAACGTGACCGCTCGAACAGCCAGTTGGAATGGCAGTCTGCTTTACAAGACCCTCATGGAACACGAGCCAAACCATCCACTGGTCCGCGAAGCCATCCGTGAGGTGCTTGAAGATCAATGCGATGCGCGCCAGGCTGCGGAAGTGAGCCGGCATATCTACGAGACTCCGCTGGAGTTGTACGATCTTCCCCGGCCATCGCCGTTTGCTTTGCCTTTATTCGCCGCCTTCAACCGAGAAGTACTGCTTTCTTCGGATCCCGACCGGGCGCTCGATGATCTGGTCGCCACGCTTTACGGCGAGTGGGACGGTCAACATTGATACCGGGTCTTCCGGGTACCTTTTCTTCTTCACGCTGTGACATCCGCTCTTTCGAGCCAGGAGACGAACGCTTTTTCCGAGATACTACCGTCAGCGATTCCGAACATAATGCGGACAACATCGGATTGATCTGCTGTGACAGTCACACCGTTCAATTCCAAAACTACTGCGCCGACAACCCAACCTGTTCGTTTGTTGCCATCCACAAATCCGTGATTCTTCCCTATGCCGACAACGTATGTCGCCGCAAGCTCCCGGATGGTCGCATGTGGGGAATAGGCGAAAAGATTTCTTGGTCGGGCCAGCGCCGACTCCAATAGTCCCTGATCCCTAATCCCGGACGACCCACCGTGCTCAGCCAATTGTTCGTCATGAATTGCGAGGACGACATCGAAGTCGATCCATTCCGGCTCATTCACTTAGCGAGCTGACGCAATGCGTCCTTGTAGCGCCGCATCACTGACTCAGCTTTTTCCATTTGTCGTGCAAACCTCGGGTTGTATGGGGTAAGCCGATATCCATCCGGAGCCTCCGTAAGATAAAGGGAATCTCCGTTTTGAATTTTCAGCCTCTCGGTTACCTCTCGCGGTAAGGTAACCCCCGAGGAATTGCCTACTGGACGTACTTTGAGGGTGATCATTGAGATCCTTTTGGCAGAGCAGAAAAGACGTTACTACAGAAGTTATAACGCTGTTCTTCAGCAGAAAGCAACCCAAATTTCCGAGCGTATGTCTCGGACATCAATTTGGATCGTGCGTATCGTCCCTGAACGACTGAATTGTTTAGCCGAAAAGGGCCGCCTAGATCGACGCGCGGCAAATCGGGAAGCCTACCCGGCTGGCTGCGCACTCTCCCATTGAAGGAGAAGCGGTTGAATCAAAGCGGACGGTATACTCCTGACTGACGATGAAACGGCATTATCTTGCACTCGATCTGGGTGCAGAGAGTGGACGTGCAATCCTTTCCACTCTCGAAGGCGGCAAGATCGAACTGAACGAACTGCACCGGTTTCCAAATACTCCCGTTCACCTGCATACCGGAATCTATTGGGACACGCTGCGCCTCTTTCACGAGATATGCGAAGGGATCCGTGCCGGTGCGAAAGCTGTTGACGAGTTGGACGGCATTGCCGTGGATACGTGGGGAGTCGATTTCGGATTGCTAGGCAGTGATGGCGAACTGCTTCATAGTCCCCGCCATTACAGGGACTCTCGAAATGTGGGCATCTCCCACCGCGTCTTCGAAGCAGTCCCCCGCTCGGAAGTCTTCCGGCAGACCGGGATTCAGATCATGGAGATCAACTCGCTCTATCAGCTGTATGCGCTGCAGCGCGATTCTCCAGATCTGGTCGGCATAGCTACCAAGCTGCTGTTCATGCCAGACCTGTTCAACTATTTTCTGACGGGTACGTACGCGGCCGAAAGAACCATCGCGAGCACGTCGCAAATGTACAATCCGGTACGCAAGAAGTTCGCGACCGATATGCTCCGGAAGCTCGGGATTCCGGGAGGATTTTTTCCGGAGTTGATCGATCCCGGAGCCGAACTCGGGCCGGTCCTTCCGGCTATCGCCGACCGTTGCGGCCTCGATCATGAGACTTCGGTTTTTACTACTGCCTCACATGACACCGCGTCGGCTGTGGCTGCCGTGCCTGCCACGGATAGCGAGAACTGGTGCTACATAAGCTCAGGTACGTGGTCACTCATGGGCGTCGAACTGCGCGCTCCTGTCATAGACGATTCATCGCTTGCAGCCAATTTCACGAATGAGGTTGGCGTGGACGGCAGCATACGTTTTCTCAAGAACATCGCCGGTTTGTGGTTGCTCCAGGAGTGCCGGAGAGCGTGGGCAAAAGCGGGCGAAGAGTACACCTACTCCGAGCTGATGGAGCGTTGTGCCGCGTCTCCAGCAACGCAGACAATTCTCGACCTGGATCAATTCGCTTCACCGGGAGACCATCCCCGTCGAATTTGCGAGTTTTGTGAGCGAACCGGCCAGGAGGTTCCCCAGGATCCGGGCGCGATTACGCGTGTCATTCTGCAAAGCCTGGCGGCCCGTTACCGGGAGGTATTAGAGTCACTCGAATCCTTGACCGGACGCAAAATCGAGGTGATTCACATCGTCGGCGGCGGTTCGCGAAACCGGATATTGAATCAGCTGGCGGCGGATTACACTGGACGCCGCGTGATTGCCGGTCCAGCGGAAGCGACCGCCGCCGGAAACGCTTTGGTCCAGGCCATGGGAAGCGGAGCGGTCAATTCATTGGATGAGATCAGGGCTGTCGTCCGCCAATCCTTTGAGCTGGAGGAGTTCGTTCCCCAGACTTCCGGATGAAGAAAGCCTGCTTGTCGACGCTCGGGTCGATTGCGACGTCAAAGAAGCCGACCATCATCTCGGCCCAGGTTTGCTCGCCCCAGGTTACAGCCGAATCAGGATCCGGATTGTGCGGATTGTTTCGCGAGTTGTCAAAGGTTGCGACCGCTTGAAGCAGTGTCCCCGCTTTTAGAGGCAGCGGCTGAGCGAAACGGTAGCTCAACTGCCAATAGAAATCATAATGAGGAATCCGCAAGAGCGTTTGCATGTGACTGCCCGGTTGCCGCACGTTATATTCGAACGTTTTGCCGCGCAGATGCATGTGCGGAAAGAAGCTGAGCAGCAGCGCGTCGTTCGGCAGAGTACCATGCACTTCCGCCCGGTGATCGGGATCGCCGGGCGGGATCAGGAAATGGTCGTTGGTCAATTGCAATGTGATGACTCGTTTGGTGGGCTGAGTCTTCGCAAACACGAGCCCGATGCTGGTCTGGTCCTGCATCGGAACACCGCGAGTAGTGTAGTGCATCTGGAGCACGATATCTGACCCGGCAGGCACCAGCTTTGAGAATCCTTCCGGCCAAGTATCAGGAGAGCTACCGGGAGCGTACACCAGCAGGATGTCGCTCGCGGTCCACATGGCATCGCGTCTCAATGCCGGATCCGAGAGGTCGTCTGCACTGAACGGAGTTCCGACAGGCGCGCCTCGCAACCATTTCGACCCTGGTTCCCTGATATAGGCGACGGCGTGGTGCACGACGGTGCGATTGCTCGGCCGAATTTCCGACATGCGAACCCAGCGGTCCTGCTTGAAGCCCGTGCGAATGATGATGTATTGGTAGGGCACATCGCCGGAAGCAGGAATCTGCTTAGGTACCGGCATGCGCAGCACCAGATCCGGTGGCGATATGTTCCAGCCTTCAGCGAAGAACGGAGCGGGAGGCGCGTCGTGGGGATCACCTTCCGGCGCGTGCGCGTCGGCCCACGCTGACAAAGTCGCAGGCTGCTGGGCGGAAAGCGTCGGGTCATTAGCAAAATGCCCGCAGCATGGATCCGCAAACCAGGGAGGCATCAGCTTTCTCGCAGTCACCTCGCGGATTGCGGCCGCGTAAGGCCGTACGTCCCGATACGTTTGCAGCGGCATGGGTGCGAGTTCCCCGCGACGATGACAGCCCTGGCAGCGCGATTGGAGGATCGGAAGGACGTCTCGATAGAACGTCGGGGTCTCGGCGGCCAGGCTGAACACCGCCGTGAACAGCAGCAGAAACTTCACTCTTTAATCATCAGAGGTGGCCGCTGCCGGCTCGTAGAAATTTTGCGGAATACTCGGCCAACGAGGTTCACGCTTTTCTTTGAAGGCCTCATAACCTTCCTGGAAATCGGCTCCCGCCATCAGTTCGGCTCGCAACCTCATCGCGATCTCACCTTTTTCCACCCACGATTTCCCGCGCGCCTCGGCCACATACGTCATACCCGCCCTGATCGCCTCAGGACTCGACTTGGCCAACTCGCGCGCCATTACTTTTGCGAGATCCAGGATTTCGTTGCCAGCCCCGACATGGTGGACCAGGCCCCACATCTGCGCCTCCTGACTATGGAAGACGCGACCGGTCAGACTAAGTTCGAGGGTGCGGCGCGAACCCAAAGCAGCTTCGACTGAACGATATACCAGGAACGGCCAGAGTCCGACGCGCACTTCGGGCAACGCGAATCCGCATCCTTGACCAGACAACACCACATGCCCCTGAGCGACCAGACCGAGACCGCCACCGAGGGCTGAACCATTCACACATACAACGATGGGTTTGGTTGAGTTCGCACCGAGAGAAAACAATCGTTCATGGATCTCTGCCATTTCATCCTTTGGCGTGCTGGCCGCCTGATCCAGGTCCATTCCCGAGCAAAAGACATGTCCGCGCGCGCTGATCAGAACAGAGCCGATCTCGGGACGATTCTGCGCCGCCTCAATCTCGCGCACGATCGACGTGCACATCTCCGCATTCAGCGCATTACGTTTCTCAGGACGGTTCAGCGTGAGGTGAAGAACGCGGAGCTTGCTTCCAACGAGGATGTTCATTGTTCAGCCACCACCCAGACTAGTTGGATACGGACTGCGCGTTGAAAGCATTCGCAAGGAGCTGAATGGGAACATGCTCCGTCTTTTCCTGTTCGCAAGCCGCCCCGAAAGCGAAATCCAGGACGGGTCGAGTCTCCCGGGGATCGATCACCGCATCGCAGTGGCCCCGTGCGGCCGCATGCTTTGCGTCCAACCAGCGTTCATAATCAGCACGGGTCGCCGAAATCTTACTTTCGAGATCGGCCGGAACTGGTTTGCCGGCCGCTTTGAGTTTGTCGAGTTCGGGGCCGTAGATAGCTTGGATGGCTGAGTCGCCTTCCATCACCCCGATTCGAGCCGATGGCCAACTGAAGGTGAAATTAGGGTCGAAACCTTGCCCGGCCATCGCGTAATAGCCGGCTCCGCTCGCATGGTTCAGGGTCAATACGAGTTTTGGCACCGTCGCACATGCCATGGTTTCGACCATGTCGGCGCCAGCCCGGATGATGCCGTCTTTCTCCGCTTCGACACCTACCATGAATCCGGACACGTCTTGTATATAGAGGAGCGGCAGGTTATGCCGCTGCGCGTTTTCTACGAAATAGGCAACCTTGCGCGCTGACTCCGGATACACTATGCCTCCGACGCGCGGGCCGGAAGAGGTTTTCAGGAATCCACGCCTGTTTGCGATTATGCCGATATTTCTACCGTTCAGTTGCGCCGCGGAGCACAAGAACTCGGGAGCGTGGTCGGGCTGGAATTCCAGCATTTCACCCTCATCGACGAGCCGCTCCAGAATGTCTTCCATTCGGTACGGGAGCCGATGGTCGGACGGGAGCACGGAATAAAGCCCGTCGGCATCGAACTGCGGCAGTTTTCCCCTTGGCATGGACCTTGCCGGAGGAAACTGGCGGAACTGGCGCCGGATCAGTTCCAGACACTCCTGGTCGTTTGCGGCGCGGTAATGGGCCACGCCGCTCACCGTAGTGTGCATCCGGGCTCCGCCAAGCGTTTCAGCGTCGGTAACCTGGCCAACGGCGCCTTTCACCAGGTTTGGGCCGCCCAGTCCCATGAAGCTGGTGTTGTCTACCATCAGAACAACGTCGCTCAGAGCAGGAAGATAAGCGCCTCCCGCAATGCAGGGACCCATCACCGCCGAGATTTGCGGAATCCGAAGCCGGCACCGCATCAGTGAGTTGTAGTAGAAAATGCGCGCGGCCCCGTACTGGCCGGGAAAAATGCCGTCCTGTAAAGGCAGATTCACGCCCGCCGAGTCGACCAGGTAAACAATCGGCAGCCGGTTCCGCATGGCGATTTCCTGCGCGCGCAAGATTTTCGTGATGGTCTCGGGCCACCATGCGCCGGCTTTCACCGTGGCGTCGTTGGCAACAATTACGGCTGCGCGGCCCTCGATCCGCGCAATGCCGATCACGACACCCGCGCCGGGAGCCTGCCCTCCATACTCGTCGTACGCAATCAGCAGTCCGATCTCGAGGAACTCTTCCCCGTGATCAACCAGCAGCTTGATGCGCTCGCGAGCAGTCAGCTTACCTTCCCTGTGTTGTTTTTCGATCTTTTTTTCACCGCCGCCCGCTTTGAGTTTTCGTTCGAGCTCACCCAGCTCTCGCGCGAGGCGGCGCATATCGCGACCGGAAGCTTGCATTCAGTACTCAAACATCGAATCAGAAAAATGTCGAGGAGACTAAGCACCTGATAGTCTAACAGTCGTGGCGGGAATAGACGCACGCGCGCTCCGCGTAGCCTGGACAGTGTTCCTGTTTGCGCTGCTGCTTGCCGTTCTCTACTACATCCGGGACATACTGGTACTGTTCGCGGTTTCGATATTCGTAGCCTATATACTCTCCCCGCTGGTAGACGGAATTGAGCGATTTGGTCCGACGAAACGACGCGGCCTGGCGCTGGCGATCGTATACGTCCTTGTAATTGGGCTGTTGGTGCTGTTCGGCTTTGAACTGATTCCAACGCTTGCGGCGCAGGCGATGAGCCTTCTCACGCATCTTCCGCAGCTGGTTTCAGGAGAAAAGCTAAACAATATTCCGCTTCCTCATTTTCTGGAGCCGTTGCGGGCGCAAGTGATCACCGCAATGACCCGTGAAGCCAAAAACTTGGAATCGAGCGTTGTGCCGTTTCTTCAACGCGCAGGCGCGCAAATCCTATCCGGACTGAGCGTTATCCTTCCTGTCATTCTCGTTCCGATTCTGGCGTTCTTTTTCCTGAAAGATGCACGATCCATAAGAGATTCGGTTCTTTGCCTTCTCAGCGGTGAATACCGGCGGACTGCTGAAGGTATCATCGACGGAATTCACGTGGTGCTACGCAACTATATCCGCGCGCTGGTGCTACTTGCGGCTGCATCATTTTGCGCCTGGGCCATTTTTCTAAGTGCGATGCGCTACCCGTATGAGCTCCTGCTCGCTGGACTAGCGGCGCTTTTGGAGTTCATTCCGGTCATTGGCCCCGCGGTGGCTCTTGTCATCATGAGCATCGTAGTTCTGGTCACCGGTACAGGCGGGCTGCTGTGGATCGTAGTGTTTTGGGGTTGTTTTCGCGTGTTTCAGGATTATGTATTGAGTCCTTATTTGATGAGTTCAGGTATCGAACTCCATCCTCTGCTAGTCTTATTCGGCGTTCTTGCCGGTGAGGCACTCGCCGGGATCCCAGGGCTGTTCTTCTCCGTCCCCGTACTGGCCATCCTGCGTGTGATCTACAATCACCTGCGTGATGCGAGCATGCGCCGGGAGCTTGCTCCGCACACGATAGAACCTTAAGTCAGCTTTGATGGCAGAGTCATCGGACATCGACTGGTTTCCTTTGTGGCTTAGTCTGCGTGTTGCCGTTCTAGCAAGCCTACTGGTTCTTACGATTGGAACGCTTTGCGCCTACATCCTCTCGCATAAGCGATTTCGAGGCAAAGATTTGCTGGATACGGTGATCACTCTTCCGCTCGTGCTGCCACCGACTGTTGTCGGCTATTACCTTCTCGTGACGCTGGGACGCACTTCGATCTTTGGCCGCTTCTATGAGTCCCTCTTCGGTCAGCCTCTTGTATTCACCTGGCAGGCAGCGGTCGTCGCCGCGTTCTTTCACTCGGCTCCCATCTACATCAAAGCGGCACGTGCCGTGCTCGAAGGAGTTGATTACCGATACGAGTGGGCTGCTCGGAGTTTGGGCGCTTCGGAGTGGCGAACGTTCTGGAAGATCACTTTGCCCCTGGCACGCAATGGTCTTGCATCTCTAACGGCCCTGAGCTTTGCGCGTTCCCTCGGTGACTTCGGAGTAACAATCATGCTAGCCGGCAACATACCCGGGCGCACACAGACTTTGTCTGTTGCCATCTATGATGCCGTTGAATCAGGCAACGGTCGAGTCGCGCGTGTTCTGGTGCTGATTGTTTCCGCCGCGGCGATAGCCCTCTTGTGGCCGAGCACATATGCGACGCGAAGAACGCGATTGAACACTGCTGCCTGAATGAAAGCAACAGCTGCCGCAATCGATGCGCGGATCACGAAGCGTCTGCCGCCGGATCGGCTAAGCGCGCCATTTGATCTCGACATTCACCTCGAGTTGCCGCCCGGCACGACCGCGCTTTTTGGTCCAAGTGGCGCGGGGAAATCGCTGACGCTGAACTGCCTGGCGGGATTTGCAAAGCCGGATGCCGGCCGAATCCTGGTAAAGGAGAAGATCTTCTTTGATGCCGCCACTGGAGTATGCTTGCCTCCCGAACAGCGGCGTTGTGGTTATGTATTTCAGGATCACGCCCTGTTCCCGCACATGAGCGTACGAGACAATCTGCGGTTCGCTGCAGCTTCGGCGAATTCGAGCAGACGCACTCTGGAACAGCATCGCCGGATCAACGAACTTCTGGAGACCTTCGAACTAAAAGATCTGGCCTTACGCAAGCCGTCTCAACTTTCGGGCGGTCAAAAGCAGCGAGCTGCCCTGGCGCGCATCTTAGCGAGTGACCCCCGGTTGTTGTTACTGGACGAACCTACTCGCGGACTGGACTCCAGGCTCAGGGTTAGCTTCTACGAGATTCTTGTTGCAACGCGCAAGCGGCTGCAGGCGCCTATAGTTCTGGTTACGCACGATCTGGAGGAATGTTTCCAGCTAGCTGAGACCGTTTGTTTGATGGACGAAGGACGAGTCCTGCAATCCGGTTGTAAGAACGATATTCTTCATAAGCCGGCAAGTGTGCAGGCCGCGCGTATTCTCGGGCTTCACAATCTCATGCCTGCGAAAATAGTGCACCTGGATCCTGGCAGGAACATAGGCCGGCTGAGTGTTCCCGGCGGTGAAATCGAGGGTCCCTATTTTCCCGGCCATCTCATCGGAGATGCGGGCTTCGCCTGTATCAAGAAAACGGACGTTGCCGTAAATGCGCCGTCAACCACACGATCGAAGAATAGTTTGATTCTGCGCGTGCTAAACGCGGATACGTCTCCGGGTGGAGTCCGCATTGATTTTCAAGGGGACATCTCTGCTACGGTCAGCGAACAAGAGTTCCGAAAGCTGCGGGACTTTCAGGAACTCAGCGTGAAGGTGGACGGCGCCGCCGTTCAATTTATCGGGAAATGAAACTGACGTGAAGCGATATTACATCACGGACCGGAAAGCCGTCGGAGGGTTCCGTCCACTACTCGACGTCATTCGGGATCAAATGCATTTCGGCGTCGATTACCTGCAGATTCGCGAGAAAGACGTGAGCGCGCGCGAATTGTTCGAATTCACGCTGGCGGTTTTGGAGGTCCGGACTTTCGAGGCCAAGGCGCTTGTGCCAACCAAGATTCTGATCAATTCGCGAGCCGATGTTGCCTCGGCGACTGGCGCCGAAGGTGTACATCTTCCGTCCGATGCTCCACAGGCGACGCTGCCTGGCCTGCTCGTTGCACGTTCCTGCCACACATTAGAAGAAATCCAGACAGCAAAAGCAGACTTCGTGACGTTTGGGCCTGTATTCGAGACGCCCGGGAAGGGTCCAGCTCTCGGGGTCGAGTTCCTCCGGCGGGCGTGCGCTCTAAGCAAACCGGTTTTTGCCCTGGGCGGAGTCAACTGGGACAACGCGGCCCGATGTCTCGAAGCGGGCGCCGAGGGCGTTGCCGGCATCCGCCTGTTTCAGGACCCGGAACTCTGAGTGCAGGAATGCAAATCAGGAGTAGGGAAATGCGCTGCGCAGCAGGTCAGCGGGAGCGTCGCCCGATTCAGCCATCCGGGCACTCAGACGTTTACGCAGTTCTTCTTCCGCGGCAGCAGTTTCGCGGCGTCCGGCGAGATTAACGAGTTGATTCGGGTCAGCCCGGTTGTCGTAAAGCTGAAAGGCTGAATAGGCGGGCGCATTGGGAGCGGGTTTGTAAGGCGCCTGCGAGTGCGGCGCAGCTGCAACGTACGTCCATTCGGGCGTCCGCAGAGCGCGAGCGGTCCAGAATTCCGACATTTGTATATACACTTCATTTCTCCACTCGCGGTGATCACCTGCGATGAGAGGAAGCGTGCTCCTGCCTTGAACACTTGACGGAACGGACAGACCGGCCGCCGAGAGAAGTGTGGGCATCAGGTCGACCATACTTACCAGAGAATCGACTCTCGTGCCCGGTTTGAAACCAGGACCTTCGACAACGAGCGGGATACGAGCGGACGAGTCGTGAGCGCTCCGTTTGTATTCGGTGTTGCGCGTCATGAAATGGCAACCGTGATCGCTGGTAAAGATAATGATGGTCTTTCTATCCAGACCTGTTTCTCTCAGCGTCGACCGGATTTGGCCGACGGCTTCGTCGATGCTTTTCAGACAGCCATAGTAGTCGGGCAACTGCTCCTGCCAAGTGCCCGGAAATGGCCGGAGGTCTTCGGCTGCAAAGGGATTCGCAAACTTCTGAGCATAGCCCTTGGGCGCGACCATGTGGCCGAGATCGTTCTGCTGATGAGGCTCGAGATAAGAGACGACGAGCAGAAATGGCGAGGTTTTGCTGGCGTTTTCGAGGAATCGCGTCGCCCTGCTCGTCATAAAGTTTACGCGGTACTCATCCTGATAGTGAATCGGCCGACCGTCACCGTCAAAGAGATCTCCTTCATACGGATGGGAGGTGTGCTCCAGTTCGTTCGATGATTCCCAGAGATCAAGAAAGCCGCCGCGATCGGCGGGCACGACGGGCCCGATCGTATCTCCCGCGAGATGCCACTTACCTATGTAATTAGCCGAATACCCCACTTTGCGAAATTCCTTCGCGAGCGTTACTGCGTTCTGGGCAAGCGCAACTCCGTGACCCGTATTGCGCCAGACGCCGTGCTTTGGTGGATACTGCCCCGTGAAGAGACAAGCCCGGGAGGGACTGCAGACCGGCTGATTCGTGAACGCGTGCGTGAAGTTCGTGCCGTTCGCAGCCAGTTCGTCCAGATTCGGAGTGACGTTCATGGGGTTACGGCCGTTGGCTCCAACGGCATCCCACCGAACCTGGTCGGATATGACGATTACTACATTCGGTTTCTCATCGGCCGACGGTTCTGGCGCAGCGGCCGACAGGGACAGAGCCGCTCCATAAATCAGCTCTCTACGGGAAACCGGCATTGGTGGTCAAGCGTTGGTCGCCTGGACAGTTTCCCGCGCATGCAATTCCTGGAGATTCCAGACGCGGACTGGATCGCGACGCCGCGAAGCGATCGCTTCGGCGGCAGCACGTGCGGCACTCATGCGCGTGATGCATGGAGTCCGATATGTGACGGCATTGCTGCGAATGGTCTGCTCGTCCGGAAAGGAGTGGCTACCCGTGGTCGTGTAAATCACCAGTTTCAGCTTGCCGGCTTTCAACAAGTCGACCGCATTCGGCCGGCCTTCATTCACTTTGAACACCGTTTTACAGGGCACGCCGGCGGCTTTGAGGGCAGCGGCCGTGCCACGGGTGGCGAAGATCTCAAAGCCGAAATCGCGGAATTTCGCCGCCAGGGCTGCCGCGCCAGGCTTGTCGGCATCGTTCACGCTGACGAATAGGGCGCCTTCATCGGGCAACGGAGTGCCGGCCGCAAGCTGTGCTTTCGCGAATGCCTCGCCAAAGCTTTCGCCAACTCCCATGACTTCTCCGGTGCTGCGCATCTCGGGGCCAAGGGCGGGGTCGACTCCCGGGAACTTGGCGAACGGAAACACAGGGCTCTTTACGAAGAAGTTAGGTACGGGCAGCGTGCCCGTGACAGCGCCGCGCGTCAAAGACGTCATGTCGGTGAGCTTGCGTCCCAACATCAGGCCGACCGCGATGCGAGGCAGCGGTACCCCCGTCGCTTTACTGACAAAGGGAACAGTGCGGGATGCGCGAGGATTGACTTCCAGCACGTAGACGACGCCGTTCTTGATCGCATATTGAACGTTCATGAGGCCAATCACGTTGAGCGCCCGGGCAAGTTTCGCCGTGTACTCTTCGATAGTGGCCAGCGTTTCGGCGGGAATGGAGATCGGAGGAAGCACACAGGAGCTGTCACCGGAGTGAACGCCCGCCTCTTCGATGTGTTCCATAATGCCGGCAATCAGAACGTTCTCTCCGTCGCAGAGAGCGTCAACATCTACTTCGGTAGCGTCTTCGAGAAAACGGTCGATGAGCACCGGACGCTTCACGGAAAAACTGGTCGCCTCCTGCATGTACCGGCGGACGGTGTGCTCGTTATATGCGATCACCATGGCGCGCCCACCAAGGACGTAACTAGGCCGGACCAGAACGGGAAAGCCTAGCTTCTTCGCAACTTCGCATGCCTCCTCAACACTGGTAGCGGATCCGTGATCGGGAGACGGAATGTTCAGCTGTTCGAGCAGATTTCCGAAAAGCTTTCGGTCTTCCGCCAGATCAATGTTCGAAGGATCGGTTCCGATGATCGGCAGACCCGAGTTCTTTAGAGGAACCGCAAGATTCAGCGGCGTCTGGCCGCCAAACTGAACGATGAGCCCGTCCGGCTTTTCCACGTCGCAGACATTCAGGACTTCTTCCTGGGTCAGCGGTTCGAAGTACAAACGGTCGCTGGTGTCGTAATCGGTGGAGACTGTTTCCGGGTTGCAGTTCACCATGATCGACTCGTAGCCGAAATCCTGGAGCGCGAAAGAGGCGTGACAGCAACAATAGTCAAACTCGATTCCCTGCCCGATCCGATTAGGGCCGCTGCCAAGAATGACAACCTTTTTGCGAGTGGAGGGAGCCGCTTCATCTTCTGACTCGTAGCTCGAGTACATGTAGGGAGTGAAGCTTTCGAATTCCGCCGCGCAGGTATCCACCCGATTGAAAACGGCGTGAATACCGAGAGCTTTCCGGGCCTCACGCACTTCGAGCGGCTGACGGCCGATCAGTTCGCCAATCTGGCGGTCACCAAGACCGAGACGTTTGAGCTTTCGGAACTCGCGCTGAGTAATGGATTGAAGCGTCCGGCCTTTCAATGACTGCGTGAGGTTCACGACCTCGGCGATCTGGTGCAGGAACCAGCGATCGATGCTGGTCATCTCGTGAATCTGGTCGACTGAGTAGCCCTGCTCAAAAGCAAACTGGATGTATTCGAGACGCTCCGGATTCGGTGTAATCAGTCGTTTGGCAATGAGATCCGGGTCAAGCGAACCGGCGGAGGAGGCCTTTCCGGTTTCCAGGCTGCGCAGCGCTTTTCCGAGAGCCTGTTTGAACGTTCGTCCGATCGCCATGACTTCGCCGACCGATTTCATCTGGGTACTTAGAACCGGCTCGGCACCCGGGAATTTTTCAAACTGCCATCGTGGGACTTTGACGACGACGTAGTCTATGGTCGGTTCAAAACACGCAGGCGTCGCGCGGGTGATGTCGTTCTTGATTTCGTCCAGGCGATACCCAACAGCGAGTTTTGCGGCGATCTTCGCAATCGGGAATCCAGTAGCTTTCGACGCGAGCGCAGAACTTCGGGAGACACGCGGATTCATCTCGACGATAACCATGCGGCCGTTTTCCGGATTAATGGCGAACTGTACGTTCGAGCCGCCGGTGTCTACACCAATTTCGTTGAGACAACGCAGCGCAGCATCGCGCATCATCTGGTACTCGCGGTCCGTAAGGGTCTGAGCGGGAGCAACAGTGATGGAATCGCCCGTGTGCACGCCCATCGGATCAAAGTTTTCGATCGAGCAAATGATAATGCCGTTTCCCGCGAGGTCACGCATGACCTCAAGTTCGTACTCTTTCCAACCGAGCACGCTTTCTTCAACCAGAACTTCGTGAACAGGCGAAAGGTCGATGCCGCGTTCGAGAATCTCGACGAGCTCTTCGCGATTGTAGGCGATGCCGCCGCCGGTGCCCCCGAGAGTGAAGCTGGGACGCAGAATTATCGGATAACCGATGCGCTTGGCGAACTCCAGTCCATCCTCGACGTTGTTCACCAGTTGAGACTGCGTCATCTCAAGGCCGATCTTCCGCATCGCGTCCTTGAAAAGAAGCCGGTCTTCCGCCTTCTTGATGGCGTCGATATTGGCGCCGATGAGTTCAACCGCGTACTGCTCGAGAACGCCGGCTTCGGCTAGTTCTACGGCCAGGTTGAGCGCCGTTTGACCTCCCACTGTAGACAGGACGGCGTCGGGGCGTTCCCGCCGGATGATCTCTGTCGCATAGGCGAGGCTGAGCGGCTCGACGTAAGTTTTGTCAGCCACCTCCGGATCGGTCATGATGGTCGCGGGGTTGGAGTTGATGAGGATGACCTCGTACCCTTCGCTCCGCAGAGCCTTGCACGCCTGAACACCCGAGTAATCGAACTCGCAGGCCTGCCCAATGACGATAGGCCCGGACCCGATGATAAGAATGCGCTTGAGATCGGTACGTTTTGGCATTGTCAGCGCTTGTTCTCTTTCATCAGCGTGGCGAAGTCACGGAAAAGGTAGTGGGAGTCATGCGGACCAGGAGCAGCTTCCGGGTGGTACTGCACACAGAACACAGGCTCATTCCGATGACGGAAGCCTTCCACTGTCTGATCGTTCAGGTTCCAGTGAGTGATGGCTACATCGGAATCCCGGAGAGAATCCGGGTCGACGCAGAAACCATGGTTTTGCGATGTGATTTCGACCTTGTCAGTCGCCGTATTCAGAACGGGGTGATTTGCGCCGTGATGGCCGAATTTCAGTTTGTACGTCTTTCCGCCGAGTGCAAGACCGAGGATCTGATGTCCCAGACAGATACCGAAGATCGGCACTTTACCGATCAGCTTTCGGACTTGCTCCGATTGCCGTCCGAGTGGTTCGGGATCGCCGGGACCATTTGAGAGAAAGACGCCGTCCGGCTTCAGTGCCAGTA
>JAFAUR010000314.1 GCA_019243205.1 Acidobacteriaceae bacterium
GCCTGGCCGCAGCCGCCCAACTACGAAGAACATCGTGAGATCACGGCGCTCGAGTGCGTTGCCTGCAAGCTCCGGAGCAACATCACGGCCAGCGGCAACGGGCATCCAGAGATCGGCGGGAAAGAGAAGCGGCGAGGCGCCCAGAAAATCAGAAGGCATGACGCCGCGCACGGTGAAGACGGCTCCATCGGCGATTAAGCTTTTGCCGATGACGCTCGGGTCTGCGCCCAAATGATCGTGCCAGAAGCGGTAGCTCACGATTAGTTGCCGAGCCTCATTACCCGGCTGCTCGCCGCCAGTGAATATGTTGCCTAGTGCCGGGTGGACACCAAGAGTCGGGAAATAGGTTGGGCTGATCAGGTGACCCCACGACCGAAAGTTGCGACCATCCGCTTTGATCGCGAACGGGACTGGCGCAGCGTACGCCATCGCCGACGAGAATAAGTCGTGTTTGTCCTGAACACGATGAAACATCGGATAGGAGATAGGCGACTGCAGCATGACGAGTTCGTTGGGGCTTCCCGCTCCCGGCAAGTTGCGAAGCGCCATCCCATTCATTTCGCTGAAAGCGCAGGTGGCGACACAGATACCCAAGCTCAAGGACAGCAGCACGACGAGAGTGAATGCCGGAGAGGCCAACAGAGCACGCACGCCGTACTTGAAATCCTGGCGCAACTCTGCGAGGTGCTCGACTGGGGATCTTAAGGCTATGTCGAGTAACAAACGCGCCAGCCCACGAAATCCCTGGCGCTTCCAAATTAAATCGATTGCTTCCTCCGTGACCTGCATCAGTTCGTCGCCGTAGGCATTTTGAAACTCAGTAGGAAACGTAGCGGCGAGAGAGCGGTACACGCGTAAACCAAAAGCGACTGGTGGTTCCAGTGGTTTGTGTTTTCGCTCGAGTGATCCTGCCGGGGAATAGTGATCGCGAGTGCCGAAAGACATGGCGTCCAGAATGCCGCTCACAAGCCTCTCGCTGCTTTCGACCTCCACTAACTGTGAGAAGACGCCCTCCAGCGAGGGCTGCTGCATGAGATCGCGCAGTCGATCGATGTGATCGTAGGCGGCTACTTTACCCTTTCGCAGAATCAGGACCTTGGAACAGACTTTTTCCACCGTTTCCAAAACGTGCGAACTGAAGAGAATAATCTTTTGTTGTTGCGCCAGAGCCTTTAGGAGATCACGCAAAACAAGCGCGGAGGATACGTCTAAGCCGGAAAATGGCTCATCCAGAATCAGGACGTCAGGGTTGTGAAGCAGAGCAGCCGCAAGCAGGATTTTTTGGCGCATGCCCTTCGAGTACGAGCCGAGCTGCGCGTGGCGATCGTTCCACAACGCGAAAAGGCGCAGGAATTCATCCATTTTCGGCTCTAGGACTCGATGCGGGATGCCGCGCAGGCGGCCCACCAATTGGAGGTATTCGCGACCGGACAGGTGTGGATAGAGATGTGCTTCTTCGGGCACATAGCCGAGTCGTCGCTGAAACCCCGTAAGGTCGCCGCGAACGCTTTGCCCGTTGAAGAGAATCTGACCTTCGGATGGCTGAATTAATCCGGTCAGCATCTTCACCGTGGTGCTCTTGCCCGCTCCGTTCGACCCCAAGTAGCCGAGAATTTCCCCCGGCGAGATTTCAAAGCTGATTCCAGACACAGCTGCGCTGTGGCCGTAATATTTGGTTAGCGAGCGCGCTTCCAGCATTGAGGTTCCCTTAGGTGGCCTGCACTTTTAATCCACTGTTCGAGCCTTCAAAGGCCGCTTGGAACGAATCGCGCTAACTAGATCTTCCAGGCGCGCGCATTCTGCTGAGAGAACGCGCCGTCCCAGCGGGGTCAGAGTGTAGTACCGGCGGCGCAGATCATCGAGTGGCGCCTCCGGACGCTCGTCGGCTTCCTTGATCAGTTCGGCTTCGATGAGGCGCTTGATTGTTCCGTACAGCGTTGGTGGCCAAAGCCGGACCTTTCCGTTAGTGCGGTCAAGGACGTCCTGCATGATGCCGTAGCCGTGCTGGTTCTGCTGTGAAAGCGATAGCAGGACGTGAAACCAATGCGGCTT
>JAFAUR010000393.1 GCA_019243205.1 Acidobacteriaceae bacterium
AAGCGAGCCAACGTTTCCGACGCCCGTTCACAGGCAGGCCGCTCAAATCGTAATTGATTTCTCGATGAGCTTACCGGTTGAAACTGTCCTCCTGGTCAACTCCTGCGCGCGCGGAACCGTTACCGCCGAAAGCGATCTTGACATTGCTCTCTTGATTCGTCCAGAGTTGTCGGTTGAAGGAAGACACTTACTGGAGTGCATGTGGCAGCACGTTATGACGATGATCCGGTCTTTCGTGAACTGGAGCGTCAGAGCCGATTCGCGCGCGTGCACGTCGACTACTTTGACGCCCAGTGGCGACCCGAGCGGTGGGACGACGGAGGCGGGCCGGATAGTTTTGAAATTGAGATTGGAAACCGCATAGCACACGCCATACCGCTTTGGGAGGCCAGCAACGCGTTCGCGGATCGTAGGGGGCTAGCTTATTACGATGAGGTGTTGCGGCTAGAGCGTCTGCAGATGGTACGCGACGCGTGCTGTTTGAATATCGAACGCGTTCACTGCGCAGTCCGGCGGGCGCTGCATTTCTTCGCGTTCGATCGCCTCTATCACGCGTTCCAGGAGTTTCTGCAAGCGTGTTCATTGCGCACCGCGTTTACCCGATTGCTTACAACAAATGGATCCGTGAGCAGGTGGAGGGGTGGTTGGGATTACCTGCACTATATGCCGAGTTACATTCCGTGTTAGAGATTCATCGGCTCCAGAGTGGAGAAATAGATAACAAGGCAGCGTACTTACGGTGTTTGTTGGAGCGCTGGGCGACGGGCTGAGAACGTCGGTTGGTTTTAAACGTGCGCAGGCTGGCGAAACTCGCGCGGCCTTCCGCCTGTGTTGAGAGGTGCTGAATGAACACTTTCAGATCGTTTGACGGAATCCAGATCGCCTATCATGACGAAGGTAATGGCCCGGCCGTCATTCTCCTGCATGGAGGGTATCTCGACGGGCTTGGTCAGTTCGGAGATTTCGAGCGTATTCTTCCGGTAGCCGAGAGGCGGCAACAGATGTTTAGAGAGGTGTTTGGGGGAGCGCTTCCGCTGCCCAATCCTCCGATCGAGGGCAGGCCCGGCTTAGTCCGGGCACTACTGACGGCGGGTGCTCGTACTATCCTGCCAGACATGCGCGGCTTCGGAGCCTCTGATAAACCGCGCGAGAAAACTTCCTACGAGAATTCAGCGATGGCCCGAGACGTGGTAGCTCTCATTGACCACCTCCGTCTCGAGGCCGTTGATGTGATCGGCTTCTCAATGGGAGCCGGAACGGCCGCAAGGTTGCTCCTCCTGCGCCCACCCCAGGTTAAGTCCGCCATTCTCGCCGGGTTCGGGGACTATGCCATCGAAGACCATGTAATGGAGTTTCCGAAGAATTGGCCGGTTCCAGACTCCGTGCCTCGTCCGATCACTGCCCGCGTGTGGTTGGAGGAGGGAGCAAAGATCCTGGAAAAGGGGGAAATGGTTCCCGGACACCTCGCCTCGGCGAATCTCATAGGGGCCCGGGTCACAGGTACCGATCCCAAGGTGATGGCAGCTGTCATCCGTGGTGCGCTTATGGAGAGTCTGCCTGCTGAAGCGCTTCAGCGAGTCGACACACCGGTTTTAATACTCAATGGGCGGGCGGATGCCGCCAATCTGAAGATTGCCGGGCTTCTCCAAGCAATGCCAACCGCGCGCGCCGGCGAATGTGAAGGCGACCACAGCTCCACACCTTATCAGCCGACATTTCAGCAGGCCGTAATCCAGTACTTCGAGGAGCAATGGCGAGTGCGCGGATACGTGCGGACATCCCAAAACTGAGCTTCTATACCGAAAATGCGCGGTCCTGCGCGCGGCGCCCTAGTATCCGGCGGAATCAACCCCTTTATCATTGCCGCCCGCCATATGAGTCAGCGGATGGTGCGTGATACGCGCGCCCCGTCGTCTCTGTCCCGGGTCCAAGACGCGAGTAGCGCGTGACTGGCCTGCCAGACAGGCCATGGAGGAACGAAAGCGGGATGATAGATGCCCGGGTGAGCCGCAGTTACAGCCCG
>JAFAUR010000690.1 GCA_019243205.1 Acidobacteriaceae bacterium
CGTTCGTAGTAGACAAGGAGCGGCGGATCGTTTCTGGGTAGGAGAGGAATGCCAAGTACTGCTGATGCTTCTTGCGAAGCTCGGCGATGAAGCTCGGATAACTCTTAGCGAAGCGATCACAGAGTTGCTCAAACTGTTGGTTGCCAAACCTCTAGATTGCAGGAAGCCTTGATCGCACGCCAGCGCTGTTGAAACTCGGACGAGTCGGACTTGCTGAGGTTGAACCCCGATATCGTTGTCCGCGTACCGTGAAATCAAACCGGTAAAACCTAGATGTCGCTTTCTGAAAGCTTCACGAGTCTCCTCCATTTCAGCCCGCACAGAAGCAACTCGTGTGTCCCGCTTAGATTGACGGAACTCCTCTATCATATTCAGTGTTTTCAAGTGAATCCAACCTGCGTCATATTGCCATCGTCGGATCAGGGTTTGTGTTGCTTCCGAGCAGGCTTTCGGAGAAAAACGGAAATATGCCCACCGACGAATACTCCAGCGCCGGGAATGTAGGCTTGCTGCGGTTCCGACAGCTGGACAAACGTAAGCGTAAGACGAACCCGGGTCGGACGCTCACCGACAAACCAGAGTTTAGACCGCAGACATGCTAAAGTTTTCGAGTAGCGGCTAAACAAGTACTCACCGATGATTCACAAAGCAAAAGATCTCTCACCCGATCAGCGGCTTGCGATCGAGAGCCTGCTAGGTCGTTCGATTGAGGAAAACGAAGCTCGCCAGTTTCTGGATGGCTTGGCTGAGGTCCGGCAATAGGCCCATTGTTGGCGTGCTGTGGTATTTCAACACCGCCAGACGCCTGATGGAAAACCGGGGCCGAATAGAAGTCTTCCGACTATGACAATAAGACCATCTTCCCTTGCTGGCATTCACAGGAGCCGTTTCTTCGATCCTTGCCGGGCCGTTACTTGCTCGTGAGCACGGCCGCCAGATACCGGAGTTCGGACTCTACTTGTGCTGTATCGGCGACCGTGTCTGCGATTTCCTGGCGGAAAAGGTCCCGGTAACGCTTGCGAAGTCTGTGAATGGCGACCTTGAGAGCGCCCTCTGAAGTGTTCATTTCCCGAGCCAGTGCAGCATACGGCGCCTCGGACTGAGCTAGAAGGAATACCTTCAACCGTTCGAAATGCTCCGGGCGGCCGTGATGCACGAATTCATCGCGCAATCTATCCATTACCCGTTCAAGCAACGAAAGCGCCCAACGCCGTTCGAAGATCCGCTCCGCTGTCTCGTCGTGCCCAGGCTCCCGTTGATAACGCTCCTCCCCGGACGACAATTCAAACGGCACAACCCTTCCGCCGCCGCGTTTGCGAGCGCGCTGGCGGTCTCCTTCGTCGGCCACAAAGAATTTCAAGGAAGTCAAAAGAAAGGAGCGAAACCGACCTTTTTCCGGATCAGCGCGATCGAGATATCGCCCTTCGAGCACGCGCATGAAGAACTCTTGTGTAAGATCTTCGGCTTGATCGGCCGAATAACCGCGCCGGCGCAGATAGGCATACAACGGATACCAGTAATTTTCGCATAGGGAAACCAGCGCGGAACGAGCTTCCTTTCGATGTGGATCGCCGGCAGCGACCACCAGGGTCCACCGCGTCGTCGGAAACCGGGATCGCCCCGGCAGCGTGTGAATGGTTTGGCCGTTCGTCATGGTCTCATCCTCACGGGTATTCCGCTAAACAGGATAAGGAGTTCGCAGCGAAAAGTTACACCATAGCTATGGTAATTTGGCGGACTCAGCCCTAGCTTGTTGGACGACGGGAAGATCGGCATCCGCATCCTTCCAAATAGCGAGCAGATCCCTATAGGCGGCGGCAGATTTCGTGCGATTCCCGGAGGCGGCCAAGGCTCTGGCCAGTTGGAGACGCGCCATCGGTCCAATCGGATCGTTCAGCATGATTCCCGGATGATCAAGAATTTTCTGAAGTTCAGCCGCTGCCTGGCGGTAGCGACCCAGCCGGGAATAAGCGAGGCCACGGACGTAGACGGGGTATAGAGCTCCGAAGAAAGAGGCACCTGCCCAGTATGCGGTGCCCGGAACAGCGAGATCGTAAGGAGCGGCCGCTTGGGTCATTTCGAGCGCTTTCGCCGGGTCACGCCGGTCGAGAGCTTTCAGTGCCCGCAGCGCAGGCAGATAACTGAATTGGACCGATGTGTCCTCCGGGTAGCGCTTTTCGAGTTCCGCTTCGATCGGCTCGGCTTGCGCAGAGTTGTCCAGAAGCTCCAGCGCAAACGCAGGCCCATAATCCGCATCCCGGCTTCGGCAAAGCGACAACGCCGCAGCAGCATTCTTTTGCGCTTCCCCCCGGATCCCAAATAGTGCGCTCCACACCGCACGAGCGCCTGCAAACTGGGCGGAGCGCTCGCGCAGACCCGCCAGGCGAGCGAGGCCCACAGCGCTGTTCGATAGCTGTGCCGCTTCCTTGAGGCGCCCATGATACGCGAACGACAGGGCTTCCTGGTGCTCGAACCATCCCTGAGCCTGTAACTTCGCGTGGCGTTGGGTCATCTCCCGTTCCATTACCGCTTCGTCTTTCCTCAGAAAAGCGAGAAAGTACCGGAGTAGCGAGAACTCTACAGCTTCGATTTTACGTTCGGATGCCTTGCGAAGCAGAGTCTCAGCTTCTGAGAGGCGGTCCAAATAGACGTAAGCGAAAGCCACATTTCCGTAACCAATGGAATAATTCGGATCGATTTCTAGCGCTTTTAGACCTTCATCTACGGCTGTTTCGTAATGACCCGTCCCGGATGAGGTGAAGGCCGCGAAGAAACCGTGGGGTGTTAGATCCTCGGGATACTTTCGCGTCCACGATTCCAAGGTCTGACGCGCCAGCTCCAAATTTCGAGGCGCCTGCCGGTAATAGTTGAACGTAATGAAAAAGTTCTCCGGATCGCTCAC
>JAFAUR010000823.1 GCA_019243205.1 Acidobacteriaceae bacterium
CGAGAAGTTTCGACGTCCTGACGTCGCCATGTGGAGGAAAATGCGCTTCTGGAGTTGGAGTGTCCCTGCGCGTTTGTTGCTGGGAGCCCTTTTGTGTTTGGCGGGTTTTCAGCCCTTAGGAGCCCAAACCGCAACCGGCTCTATTTCGGGCACGGTGCGTGACCCGAGCAACGCCCCAGTAATGGGCGCCACGCTTGTCCTGACCAATACTGCGACAAACGAGACCCGGACCACAACGAGCAACAACCTGGGTTATTACTCATTTCCGCTGCTGCCGCCAGCGACCTATTCGTTGAAGATCGACCAGTCCGGGTTCCGGAGTTTCGTCGTACAGAAACTGACGCTCGACGTAGCGCAAGCGCTTACGCAAGATGTCAATCTGCAGATTGGAGACTCATCACAGACGGTTACCGTTACCGAATCCGGTCCACAGCTTGAGACAGAAACTTCATCGCTGGGCCAAGTGTTGAGCAACGAGACTATTGTCGATCTTCCGATCAACGGACGAAACGCATACGGATTTGCACAGCTCGTACCGGGAGTTCGAACGCCCAATCTTTTTACACAAGTTGCCTACGCGAGTTACAACGATCAGTTTATCTCGATAAACGGTTCACGCGTCAACGCAAACATTTTCTATCTCGACGGCGGTATTAATTCAGAACCAGGATTCAACGGACCCGGAATTTTTCCATCTATCGACCTGGTCCAGGAATACAAAGTTCAGACGAACAACTTCAGCGCGGAGTTTGGGAACACCGCCGGTGGTGTTATCAATGTCGTGACCAAAACTGGCACGAACCAAGTCCACGGCAGCGCATATGACTTTCTGAGGAACGACGTTTTCGACGCGAACGACTTCTTCGCGAACCGAGCGGGAGTGCCCATCTCTCCCCTGCGATTCAACCAGTTCGGCGCCACGCTGGGTGGCCCTGTTTGGATACCGGAGGTTTACAACGGTAAAGATAAAACGTTTTTCTTCTTCTCGTATGAGGGTCTGCGATGGGTGCGGAGCTACACGGCTAACGGTACATATCCGACACCCCTCCAGCGTCAAGGCAACTTCTCGCAGACGTTTAACCAGGCTGGGCAACTCATCAGGATCTTCGATCCTCTGACGGCGACCTCAGCCACCGGAACACGAACTCAGTTTCCGGGTAACGTAATACCTGCAAACCGGTTTGACCCGGTAGCAACGGCGTTGTTGGCGTACACGCCTCTTCCGACAGGTCCTGGCAACCCGGTCACTGGTACCAATAATTACACGGTAAGTGCGTCAGCGCCCACGAACGAAGATACGTTTTCGATCCGTGGAGATCAGAAGTTGACCGACAATCAGAAACTATTCCTGAGATGGACAACCAACGTTAACTTAGTGCACAGGCCGGCTATATTTCCAGCCAGTGCTGCTCCCGCCACACCCACTGTTGGAACCGACACTCTCCATCATCAGCAGGCTACGCTGAATTACAGTTGGGTGATCAATCCCACGACGCTTCTCGAAGCGAGCTCGAGCGTAGTGCATTACTGGCTCGGCCGCGTCAATAACGGTCTGAACTTCGACCCCACTACGTTAGGCTTCCCGTCGTACTTCCACCAGGTAAACTCTAACAATTGTTTCCCAAGCGTGGGCATTACGGGAATGGGCATCGCCATCAATGTGCCCGATACTTCCAGCGGCGCCGGATTTATTGGCGCATGCAATCACACCAGTCAATCGTACGACTCGTTCCTTGAATCCGCAAACCTCACCAAGGTCTCGGGCGCACATACGTTCAAGATGGGTGGCGACTGGGGTTCTAATCGTTGGACGCAGCGAGCTGGCCCCTCAGGCAGCACCTTTAACTTCTCGTCTTCTTTCACACAGGGGCCCACTCCGACCGCTGCGAGTTCGTCAGCGGGACTGGGGTTTGCTTCCTTTCTTTTGGGAACTGGCGATAGCGGCAGCATCAACAACGTCCAGCCCGGCCAGTTCATCATCTACCATTTCTACGGGGCATATTTCCAGGATGACTGGAAAATCACTCCTAAACTTACCCTGAATCTCGGCCTTCGATATGACTTCAATGCGCCGTGGCATGAAAAACACAACAGGATAAACAGTTGGGACGGCACCACTCCGGTTCAGATTGGCGGTCTGAATCTGCACGGAGGGCTCCAGTTCCCCGGCGTGAATGGCCTGCCCACCGGCCAGTTCGACACTAACCGGGACAACTTCGCGCCCCGGTTCGGATTTGCCTACTCGCCCGATACAAAAACCGTGGTCCGGGGTGGAGTCGGCATTTTCTTCGGGCCTATAAACGGCGCTGCGTACACGTCCAACTCCACGCCCAACACGGGATTCACGGCAACCACGCAATGGACCAGCACTGTCAACGGCATCACGCCCGTCTCGTATTTGTCGAATCCGTTCCCGAATGGACTCCAGGCGGCTCCGGGCAGCACGCAGGGATTGCTCACGCTGTTGGGCCAGACCATATACACGATGGACCGGGGCCGTGTGACTCCCTATTCGGAACAATGGAATTTCGGAATTCAGCGCACGCTTCCGCGTGGTCTGCTGGCCGACATCTCCTACGCGGGCAGCCACGGCCTTCACCTGTTCGGGCCGCTCAATTACGATCAATTGCCCGATCAGTATCTCTCGCTCGGGAGCGATCTCCGGACACTGGTGCCAAATCCGTTCTTTGGGATCATCACGAGCGGACCTTTAAGTACCGCCACCGTGCAGAAAGCTCAGCTGCTGCGGCCATACCCCCAGTTCAACAGCGTTATCGCCACCAACAACTCTTACGGCGATTCGATCTATCATTCGCTACAGATCAAGGTGGAGCGCCGGTTTGCGAACGGATTTGGAATGCTGCTGGCTTACACGTATTCAAAACTTATCGATGATGTTCTGCCTTCAACTGCGAATCTGGGGTTCGCAGGCGAGACTTTCAGCGCGGGCAACATCCAGGACTATTACAACCGGCGGAATGAACGGTCCGTAGCAGACTTCGACACGCCGAACTATCTCACTCTCAATGGGAACTGGGAACTGCCATTCGGGAAAGGAAAGCCCTTCCTGAGTAACTCCGCGGTGGGAAATGCCACTCTGGGCGGTTGGCAACTGAACGGCATTCTGAATTACCACACGGGTCAGCCGCTTGGGTTGACAACGTCCAGCAATACCGCCAATAACTTTGGAACAGCGCTCCGGCCAAATTACGTTGGCGGTAACGTGATGACGCCGGGCCCGGTGGAGGACAAGCTTAATGACTACTTCAACGTCTCCGCATTCGCAGTGCCGGCCCCTTACACTCTCGGAAACACGGGACGGCTGCTTCCGTATCTGCGCGGGCCCAACGCTTTCGGATTAGACATATCGATGTTTAAGAACATAGCCCTCTACGAGCGGCTCCACATGCAATTCCGAGCGGAAGCCTTCAATATCCTGAATCATCCCCAATTCGATCTTCCGAACACGGTTATCGGCTCTGCGACTGCAGGAGTCATCTCAAATCAGGTCAACAGGCCACGAGACATACAACTGGCCCTAAAACTTATCTTTTAGCCGAATCAGAATATACCGGTCTTCCATGAAACGTACAAAACTATCGTTCGCTTTACTCGTGGCGGTTTGCGCCGCAAGCACTGTCGTGTGGTCCCGCTCGAGTGCGCAGCATACCGGTTCGGAGGTAGAGCGGCCACCCATTATTGGTGTAGCGCACATGGGGCTGCAGGTCAGTGACCTGAATGCCGCGGACAACTTCTATGGTCACGTGCTCGGCTATGAGCACTTCAGTTTGAATCGCCCAAACGGCCAGTTGTTTTTGTACTACTACAAGGTGAACGATCATCAGTATCTTGAGATCTATCCAACTCTTACGGATCTGAGTCAGGATCGGATGACTCACATTGCATTTGAGACCACGGATATCCAGCGGCTGCGCGATTACTTGGCCGCAAAAGGCGTAAATGGTGTCCCGGCCATGCTCAAGCCTGGTTTGGACAAGAACTTGAGCTTCAGTGTGAAGGACCCGGAAGGACACAGGATCGAATTCGTCCAGTACATGCCGGGCTCGCTGCACAGCAGTTACTTCGGAAAGCTTCTTCCGTCCACGCGAGTCTCGAATCGGATGATCCACGTGGGAGTGACCATTCACGACCGCCAGCTTGCAGATACGTTTTACAGGGACATATTGGGCTTCCAGGTTAAATGGTACGGAGGCAGAACGGATAATGAAACCGATTGGGTGGATATGCGCGTGCCAGACGGTACCGATTGGCTCGAATATATGCTGAACGTCAACAATCCAACACCTCAGCGCCTGGGTGTAGCGCACCATTTCGCGCTTGGCGTGCAGAGCATTCAGCCGGCGTATCAGACGGTGTTGAGTCGCGGTTACAAGCCGCCGGCGCCGCCTAAAATCGGACGCGATGGAAAGTGGCAACTGAATCTTTTCGATCCCAATGACACACGTGCTGAACTGATGGAGTTCAAACCAGCGGAAACACCTTGTTGCTCAGCGATGACATTTCTGCTTCAGGCGCCCTGGGTTCCGAACGAGAAAGTGAGCCTCAGTGCTTCTCGATAAAACGACGATTCTGGCGAAAGGCTGAACGGTTTTCATGCTTCGACCACCCTTGCAGGGTAACTATCAATCTGCATTGCAGCTGTTCACGCCACGCCCAGCCAGTTCCGGGGACCTGGCTGGCTTTCGGTTTGAAGACAAACGAGCGTATCGTAAGGAATCGGGAAAGTTACCGGTAACGCTCGACGGCTGATGACCTGAGGATGCGCTCCTGTCCGAACCCGCAATAATAAATAGGGCAAGCTGGACGGGATGAATCGAGCCGGTGCTCGCGGCGGCCATCAAAAGACACCGTAAGCCGGCCAGCCGCTAATCAAAGAGGAGCACTTTCCATTGAAGTTTGGCGTAAATACGTTTCTGTGGAGCGCGCATTTTGGGCCGTCCGATTTCGGATTGTTGCCTGCTATCAAGGCAAATGGTTTCGATGGAATTGAAGCATCGCTCATTCGGCCCGGGCAATTTGCAGCCAGA
>JAFAUR010000944.1 GCA_019243205.1 Acidobacteriaceae bacterium
TTCTCGCGAACCAATGTATTCCAAATGCGGCAGTTCTTTCTCGCGCATCGGGAAAAAGTCCAGACAGTGTCTGGACTTTCTGAACCACCTGGAAAAGTCCAGACGGTGTCTGGACAATCCATTGCTGTGCCGCTCTTCCCGTTGTCATGGTCGCACTACGTCCGCCTACTTTCACTGAAGAGCGACAAAGCGCGGCAGTTTTACGAAGAGGAGATATTGCGCGGGGGCTGGTCTGTCCGACAGTTAGATCGACAGATCGCAACACACTTTTATGAACGCGTACGGCAATCCAAGAGGAAGCTCGCGCCTCGGGAACGCCTGGGCGATCAGTTGAGTGCGCAAGAAGAGATCAAAGATCCGTTTGTACTGGAGTTTTGGGTCTCAAGGATGAGTATTCGGAAACTGAGTTGGAACAGGCGCTGATCCTTCAACTCGAACATTTCTTGCTCGAGCTGGGCAACGATTTTGCTTTTTTGGCGCGCCAGAAGCGGCTCCGTGTGGGCGATGAATGGTACCGGATTGATCTCCTCTTCTTTCATCGGCGTCTTCGCACCCTCATCATCATTGACTTGAAGCTGGGCAAATTCACACACGCCGATGCCGGCCAAATGAATCTATACCTGAATTACGCTCGCGAACACTGGGTCTATGAAGGCGAGAACGATCCTGTTGGTCTCATCCTCTGTTCCGAGCGTAATGAAGCGGTTGCGCATTATGCATTGGGCAACCTTTCTAACACAGTCCTCGCCCGCGAATACAAACTTCAGCTTCCCTCGGAAGATCGCCTGGCCGACGAACTAGCCGAAACACGGAGAGCACTCGTGACGCAACGATCCGGTCGGGTATTGTCCGACCGACATTGAGAACCAACGCAGACGCCCGGCTGCGAATTATGCCGGGGCTCGGAGGCGCTAGCTGCGCAAGCACCAATAAACCAAGACGAGTCCCCTAGAGGGGGACATCGTCGTCGGTGGCTGCCGGCGCCTCACTCGCGCCGGAGTTGCTCGCGCGATCGAGAAGGCGGATGGTGTCGGCCTTAAGTTCGACGGCGAGCTGCTGAATCACGTGTTCGATCGTCTTCTTGCCGCTGGGCACCTCGATGGTGCGATCGTATTCGCGGGTGTTGAGTTCGCCCTGGACGAAGACGTGTGCGCCTTTTGCCAGTCGTGGAGCGATCTGCGCGAAGCCTTGCCCGTAGGCAACAACATTGTGCCATTGGGTTCTGTCTTTCCACTCGCCTTTGTCGTCCTTCCAGGACCGCGTGGTCGCGACCGAGAACTTCGTGACGGGTGTTCCGTTCGGGAGTTGCTTGATTTCGGCGTTCTTGCCGATGTATCCGATTATGGTGAGCTGATTGAAGTTCATTGGGTGTTTCTCGCTTTCCGCCTTTGCCTGGGCACTTGGAAGCGAGTGGCGCATGCTCCCGAGCCCAGCGAGTGGTTTCTATGGGGGACCGAAAGAATTTCATCCGCCAGATTTGGCGAGCGTGTGAGCGGTGAAAAGCGAAATTGTTGCGGTGGTGCCGGTAAAAGCAAAAGGAGCGCCGGTGCCGGGCGCAGGGTTTTCGCCCGAAGCTGTGCCAGGCAACTTGGCTGAAATGAAGAACACCAGAACTGTCAGTCACTCATCGGGAATATCGATGCTGGATGTCGGAGGCTAAAATACCGGAACTTGTTTCACGGCCGTCGGGACCCGCGAACTCATTCAGTATAGACAAGGTGTGGAAACAGGGTAGCGCATGTGTGCCAGCAATGAACAGAGCAGTCAACAGACAGCCAAAGTAAACCCTGATTTCATAACAACGGTGCTTCTACACTTGTAGCTGCCAACGAAGGAAGGCTCGGGAGAAAGGAGCCGAATGATGTTGTTGATTGGTTGTGATTATCACCCGGGCGTGCAGCAAATCGCAATGCTTGATACGGAAACGGGAGATTACAGCGAACACAGATTGAAGCACAGTGATGGAGAAGCGGAGAAATTTTACCGCAATCTGAAATTACAAACGCCACAGATCAGGGTGGGCCTTGAAGCGACCGGACACCGACGATGGTTTGAACGATTGTTGACGGAGCTCGATTGTGAGCTGTGGGTTGGGGATGCTGCCCGGATTGCAACCATGCGTGTCCGGAAGCAGAAGACGGATCGACAAGACGCCCAGCTTCTGCTGAAGCTGATGATCGAGGATCGCGTCCCCCGCGTATGGATTTCCACTCAGGAA
>JAFAUR010000950.1 GCA_019243205.1 Acidobacteriaceae bacterium
TTAAAGTCGTACACGATATAGAGCTTCATGGCCTGGGCCAGGTCATAGACTTTGGGAACGATCCAGTAGAGCGTCGTCCAGAGATTCCTTGACCAGTCGGAGCTGAGCAGCTTGATGACGATTGCCCTCTGTGCGAGCAGGGCGCTGATCAGCATGAGTGCAACCGGAACCATGACCGCGAGGGCCGCCGATTCGGAGATCACTCCCACCAGCACGACGACGCATAAGAGGACCGCAAAGATGAAGAGGCTGGCGGGCACGGCCATGAGGAAGCGCCAACCCCAAATACCCGTCTTCAAACCGATGACTATCCAGATGCTGCAGATCAGGTAAACATGATTGAGCGCGACGACCAGAACATTACCTGCATACCTGCCCATGAGCAGCTTCTGGCGTGTAACAGGCTTCGACAGCAACAAAGCGATTCGGCCTGGTTCAAGCACGCTCGGGATGAGGCCGGAGGAGGCGAAGATCGCGAGAAACGTTCCCCATATGTAAAGGAATACGGAGACCCAGGAGTAAGACGTGTTGACGAATCGCTGGATGTTGATGTGGTGAGTTGTGCGCTCAAAACCCATGAGCGAGACAGCGCCTTCCACCAGGTCGATTTTGAGGGCAAACAGGAAGATCAGGATGAGCAGCGTCGACAACGCGAAAAGGCCCCAGAACAACCAACGTGCGCGGGCTTCCTGAAACGTATCGGCGACCAACGCGGCGAATACGCTGGGCCGGCGGCGAGGAAGAGCCTGGGTCACGCCGCTCTCTCGGATGCGGTTACTCGCATGAACACGTCTTCGAGAGTTCCGGTCGTTTTTTCGAGGCTCTCGATCAAGCCGCCGGAGGCGCGAATCTCATCAATAGCTCTGTTGGCTTCTTCGATGTTTGCCAACCGAAGGTGAGTGCCGGTGCCGTTTGAAGATACTGCAGCGCCGGCCTGCCGCAAAGCCGCCAGCACATTGTCCGGCACTTCACGCGCACGAACCTCGTACCCTCGTTCTGATAAAAGTGAGCTGATTTTGCCCTCAAGCGCAAGCCGGCCCTTGTGAAGAATGGCCACGTACTCGCAGAACGTTTCAACTTCCGCAAGTAAATGGGAATTGATGAACACAGTAACGCCCTTACCGGTAAGCCGGTCGAGAATCGCTCGGATGTCTCTGCGGCCAACCGGATCCACGCCGTCGGTCGGCTCATCCAAAACCAGAAGTTTGGGCCGGTGAATCAGCGCCTGGGCGAGACCAAGGCGTTGCAACATGCCTTTCGAATATTTCCTGATCCGCACGTCGCCCCAATCCTTCAGGCCAACAAGCTCCAGCAATTCCGGCACGCGACGGCGGCGGCTTTCGGAAGGAACACCAGATAAAGCCGCATAGAAATCCAGCATTCCGTTCCCCGTGAGATAGGTGGGAAATCGATGATTTTCGGGTAGGTAACCGACGGGACGCCGCGCTTCGGGCATTTGCGAGTCTCTGCCGAAAAGCCTTGCGGTTCCCGAGGTCGGGTGAACGGCGGAGAGCAACATTTTGACGAAGGTGGTCTTCCCTGCCCCGTTCGGTCCGAGCAGCCCGTATTTCACGCCGATCGGAACGCGAAGCGTCAGATTCGACACAGCTTTGATTTGCCTACCCCGGAAACGCGAGGCGTAAATCTTCTCGATACCAGCGGTTTCGATAGCGTATTCCGCTGTCATGTACCTTTAGGATACGAACTATGTCAGCAATTGTTCCTCATGCGCGCGATTAGCACCCTGGTAGGAATCCTGACTCTCGTACGGCTCGCTTCGGCGCAATCGGACGCTCCGCAGCTGCCGCCTTTGACCACGACAGTAACGGTGAACGGTACGCTTTCAACCGAAAGTCCGGCTTCCATTACTACTCTGACCGGCAAGGACCTCGAACTGATTCCCGGGACCAATCTGGACGACCGCTTGCGGCAGATTCCGGGGTTCAGCCTGTTCCGTCGCTCGTCGAGCCTGGTCGCGAATCCCACGACGCAAGGCGTATCGTTGCGCGCCACCAGTTCAACCGGCGCGAGTCGAACGCTAGTTCTTTGGAACAGTATTCCGATCAACGATCCGTTCGGCGGCTGGGTCTATTGGACGCGGATTGATCCGTTATTTCTGGACCGTGTCGAGGTACAGCCCGGTGCGCCGACAAGTGTGTTCGGCGATCGCGCGCTTAGCGGAACGATTTCTCTCTTCTATCCACCACCGCAGCAGGATTACATAACCGCCGATTACCTGGGCGGCAACGAAGGAACGCAAGACGTTTCTGCCGCATACTCGAGGTTGTGGGGTCCGTGGGGTTTCACGATCCACTCGCGCGCGCTGACCACCGACGGCTATTACATAACGCCGCCTTCCATTCGCGGCTCAGCCGACGACAAGGCAAATGTGCGCTTCGTCACGGGAGATGTGCATCTCGATTATCTTGGTTCGAGCAACAAGCTCTCCGTTCTTCTGGACATCCTGGCGGAAGAGCGGCATAACGGCACGAACCTCACGCACAATTCCACCGGGCTAGGAACCATCGGCGCAAATTACGCGCACTCCTGGACCAACGACACTCTTTCGTTCCTGGCATTTCA
>JAFAUR010000173.1 GCA_019243205.1 Acidobacteriaceae bacterium
AAAGGTGTTAAGCGGCCGACTGGAGCAGCTTCGACCGTTCCCTCGGGGAAGACTTTCGGGTAGTACTCGCTCACGAGCACCGCGATTTTGACATCCTGCATGGTGACGTCTTTGATCCGGATTCCGGAGACGTCAGCGCCACGATCACGATTAGCCTTGATTCGAATGCCGTTGTCTGTGCCTTTGAACGCAATCCGCTCCGCCGTAATGTCATTTGCTCCCCCGGCGATTTCGCTGCCAATTGAAAGACCATGTCCATGAAGAAACGTGCAATCGCGGATCGTGACATGCGATGTCGGCGAATCGGGTCCCGGCGAGTTAATCATCCCCGATTTGATGGCAATGTTATCGTCGCCCTCGTCCGCAGTTACTCGCTCGATCAGAACGTGAGTGGAGCTGAACGGATCGATGGCATCGGTATTGGGCGAGTGCGGATCGGCAAGAACCTTCACGTCGCGGATGGTGATGTCGTCTGAGTAGTACGGAACAATCTGCCAGTAAGCGGAATTTTGAACCGTGATAGTTTCCATCCGGATGTGGCGGCAATGATCGAAAACGACGCCGCGTGGGCGAGTATGCTCGCTGCCGAGGATGCCTCCGTCCTTGTACTGCCGAGCCTCTTTCCACCAGCTCGCTCCGTTGCCGTCGATCACGCCGCCACCCGTTAATGTGATGTTCTCGGCGTTTACTGCGCCGACGAATGCCTGATAGCCAGGAGCTCGAAATTCTGTCTTCCGCGGGAAATCCGCATGATCGGGCGAGCCGAGAAGCGTAGCGTCCTTCTCAACAGAAAGTGTGATGTTCGATTTGAGAACGATGGGTCCGGAGACGAAGGTGCCTTTGCTCAGGCGCACTGTTCCGCCGCCTGCCTCGGCCGCGCATTTATCGATTCCATCTTGAATGGCCTTGGTATCTTTACTGGCCCCGTCACCTTTAGCGCCGAAGTCGCGCACATCGCACACCTTTGCAGCCGCCGCGTCTTTGACGGTACTCAGCGCTAAAGCAAGCACTAGCCAACCTGCGATTCGCATTTCTTCACCTTACAAGACGCATGCGAACTAACACATTTACATGCATCTGTCACGAGCTTGTAATCACGAGCAGGTACGGAAGACAGATGGAGGTTCATAGTTTGTCTTTCAATCGAAATTGCTTGATCCCAGTATTAGCTTGGGCGTTGACGGTCTCGACCGCATCCCCTCAAGGGATCGGGGCCGCAAAAGTGGGAGTAACCGGCGGCATCAGTCATGTTTTGTTGATCAGCATTGACGGAATGCATGCCGTCGACTATCTGAATTGTGTGAACGGAGTGCCTGGAGCTAACAATGGGAACTCATTTTGCCCAACTCTGGCCCAACTCGGCGCGAACGGTATCAATTACCGGAATGCGAGCACGTCGAAGCCGTCCGATTCTTTCCCGGGGCTGACCGCAATTGTTAGCGGAGGCTCGCCCCGCAGCTTCGGTGTTTATTACGACGTCGCATATGACCGCGTTCTTGCGCCGCCTCAGATCACCACCGGAAATAATAACCCGGCCGGTAACTGCATCGCAGGCCAGCCGAATGGAACAACGACCGAATACGAGGAAGGCATCGACCTGAATCAAAGCTTGCTGAATGGGGGCGCACCCGGCGCCGGAAGCACCGATGGCGGTATCGCTTCCATCGATCCCAAGAAGCTGATCCGCGACCCGTACAATAACTGCTCGCCGGTTTACCCGTGGAATTTCGTGCGCACGAACACGATCTTTGGAATAATTCGCGCGAACGGCGGCTATACGGCATGGTCCGATAAGCACCCGGCCTATTCTTCCGTCGCTGGCCCGGGAGACGGATCGAACCTGAACGATTACTACGCGCCGGAAATCAATTCAGACGTTACTCTAGCGAGTAACCAGAACGCCGTCGCGAACCTAACGACGGCTCTGGGCGAATCCTGCGCTTCGCTCGATCTCTCATCCGCCGTCAGCGCGTGGACAGACAGCTTTTTCGATATTCGCTGCTACGACACACTCAAAGTGAACGCGATCCTGAATGAAATCGCTGGAAAGGATCACCTCGGACTCAAGAAGACCAAGGTGCCGAATATATTCGGAATGAATTTCCAGGCCGTCAGCGTGGGCCAGAAGCTGATCGAGAGCGGAGTCAAAGGCGGTTACCTGGATGCGGAAGGCACGCCGTCGCCGGATCTCATCAAAGAAATCCAATTTGTCGACAGCTCCATAGGCCAGATGGTCGCTGCTCTCAAAGCGCGCGGGCTGTATGAATCGACTCTCATCATTATCACGGCAAAGCACGGCCAATCGCCCATCGATCCCAACCTGTTCGTGCCGATCCCCGGACATTCCGGAGCCAACGGCACCACACCGGCTACCCTCATTGCAAGTTCTTTGAGTGGTTACATCCCCGACTCGGCGAGCCCGCTGAACTCCAACGTCATCGGACCAACCGAGGACGATGTCTCCTTACTTTGGTTCCTGCCGGGCGCGAATACGGTAACGGCGGCGAATCTCCTGGAGCAGCATAAGACCGACATCGGGCTTGGGCAGATCTATTTCGGACAGAGTCTGGCATCGATGCTGGACGAACCGGGCTTACCGCCGAACGGCGACCCTCGAACTCCGGACATCATCGTGACTCCAAACGTCGGGGTCATCTATACGACTAGTAGCAAGAAGCAGGAAGAGCACGGCGGGTTTGCGCACGACGATACGAACGTGATGCTGCTCCTCGCGAATCCGCTGCTGTATCCGTCGACGATAACGGCCGAAGTGCAGACCGCGCAGGTTGCCCCGACGGTTTTGAAAGCACTGGGCCTGAATCCAAGCAGCCTCGACGCCGTACGAGCCGAGGGCACTCCTGTACTTCCCGCAGTGCAGTTCGGAGCTTTGAATGGTTCAGCGGCCGTTCCCGCGGCGCCGAATCAGTAACCCAGCTCTTTCTGCAGATAAAACGGGCGTCTGTGAGGCGCCCGTTCTTTCATTGGTGCCGGCCCTGATATGCTGCATGGATTCCATGGACAAGAGAACGTTCCTCAAGTTTCTTTCCGGGGCCGCAACCTACTCCTTGGGTTCCTTCATCCCCGCCGAGGGAGCGCAAGTTAAACTGACGAATTGGGCCGGCAACGTCGAGTACAGCACGGACAAACTGTCGGAGCCGCGAACAGTGGATCAGGTTCGCGAGAGAGTCAAAGCGGAACCCAGACTCAAGGTGCTGGGAAGCCGCCATTGCTTCAATCGCATCGCGGACAGCCGCTATCAATTCATTTCTCTTAAATCTCTCCCGGATGAAATCTCGTTGGATGCCGGTGCGCGCACTGTCTCAGTAAACCCGGCCATTACTTATGGACGTCTCGCGCCCTACCTGACCGAGAAGGGCTTCGCGCTCCATAACCTCGCATCGCTGCCGCATATCTCGGTCGCGGGTGCCTGCGCAACGGGAACTCACGGCTCCGGAGAAAAAAATGGCAATCTGCCGACTGCTGTAACTGCGCTTGAACTGGTTAACGCTCGCGGGGACCTGGTCCGATTATCTGAGGAGAAGGATGGCGACACCTTCCGCGGCACCGTGGTCGGCTTGGGTGCTCTCGGAGTCGTCACGCGCATGACCCTTAAACTCCAACCGACATTTCAAATGCGCCAATACGTGTACGAAAACATGAGCGTCGACCACGTAAAAGCGCATTTCGATGCGATTCAATCGAGCGCGTACAGCGTCAGTCTGTTTACGAACTGGCAGAATCACTCGGTCAGTGAAGTGTGGGTGAAGTGCCGCCAAGGAGACAAGATGTACGACGGACCCGCCGAGTTTTTCGGCGCAAAGCGGGCCACTAAGAATCTGCATCCGATCGAAAATTTATCGGCCGAGAACTGTACCGAGCAGATGGGCGTCCCGGGTCCTTGGTACGAGCGCCTGCCTCACTTCCGCATGGGTTTCACACCGAGTGCCGGCAAAGAGTTGCAGACCGAATACCTGTTGCCTCGGCGTCACGCTGTCGAGGCATATCTGGCCGTCGAACGTCTGGGGGCACAGATCAGCCCTCATCTTCTGATTTCCGAAATCCGTACCATGGCGGCCGACGAGTTGTGGATGAGTCCGGCTTACCGGCGTCCCACCGTTGCCATTCACTTCACGTGGCAGCAGGATTGGCCCGCCGTCAGTAAGCTTCTGCCGGTTATCGAACGGGAACTCGGTCCCTTTCAACCTCGGCCGCATTGGGGCAAGCTGTTCACGGTACCGCATTCGCAACTCGCAGCCCGCTACGAACGGATGCCCGACTTCATCGACCTCTGCCGCCGCTTCGACGCGCAGGGCAAATTCCGGAATGATTTCTTAAACACAAATCTGTTCGCCTAGAGCCCGTTCGTAAAGTATTTCCCCGGCTTCCCATCGTCAGCCGCAACGGGTTAGCGCTGGCTGGCTTCTCCGGCTTTGACGCGCGAAATATACTGGGCCGATTGGCCGCGCGGAATCGTCAACGCGTTCCAGTTTGCACCTGCGAAGTGTTTAGCGAGAAGAACAATTTGCCCGCAGTGATAGGCGTAGTGCCCCAGTTGCCGATTGATCGCCTGCATCACGGAGTGAGCTTCGCCGCGAATGGTGACCGTACGCTGAAGGTCCTGCTCTGAAAGCGGCTCGAGTGCAGTAAACACGTACCGCCAACCCTCTTCCCACATCGCCACGACCGCTTGGCGGGTGGCGGGTGGATTCTCGAATTCCGTATCGCGATTCCGGTCCGGCTTCTCTCCATCGGAGGTCAGAAAATCTGTCCAGCGTGACCGCATGTTCCCGGCCATGTGCTTCACCGTTTGCGCGATCGAATTCATCTCTTCATCGAGAGTTTGGACGAGCTGATCGTCGCTCACCTGCTCCATTGCACGCTCGGCAAGCTTCTTGTAGTGATGGAACAGTGAGAGCGAATCTTCGAGATACGAGGTTGTGAATTGTAGCGGCATAACTTTGTGATCTATCGCAGCGTACCGAATGAAATCCAATCCGGCGGCGGACCCGCGATGAGAAACGACTTCTTTCCGGCGCGGCGAGCGTCTTCTTCTGCATGCCGCCATTCCTTGATGTACTGGAGATCTGGCGCTTCGATTTGTTTGTAACCCGCGGGCGTCCGAAACAGAGCGCCGTCGGGCTCGCCCCAGGTGACCGCTGTCACCGTTGACGTATCGGAATAGATCGGAATGTTCCAGCTATTCCAAACGATCGTCTGGAACTTCACGGCCTGGCAACCGAGCGCAGGAGCAAACCACATCCGGTGTTCGACGTTTCTTGCCTTGTGAATCCATTCGATGGCAGCTACGCCGGCGATCTGAGATGTCTTTCCACGTTTATATCCCCAAGACTTCGGGGCAGGCGGTTCACAAACTACATTCTGCAGAATCGCATGTGAGGCAGGACGATCGCCCTGCGCGATGGCCGGTCGAACTGAATAGGTACCCGCGCGAGAATTCCAGCTTGTAACCTGATCGGAAGCGAGCCAGGTACAGGCGGCCTATTCGTTGAGAAGAGCCAAACGGCCAAATGCCGTTCGTTCGTTCTTCGCGCACAACGGCTGATCCATCACTGCGAAGCGCTTCCTCGCGAACCGAGCCGCGATAGCTGATGTGAAAGACGTCCGTGAGGTTCCACTCGTCGGTGACGACATCGAGCGTGTAACACGGAATGTCGCTCGGCGCGACACAGCCCTGTTCTTTGCCGGCGACGAGCGAACCGGCCGAACTGACAAGCCAGAACAGGAGAGGGAAAGCGCGGATCCGCCGCATTTCCTCTCCATTCTGCCTGAAGTTATTGCTTTTTGTCGCCGGTCACGGCGGAGGTTACGCCCTTGGCTGCAGCCTTAGCGGCATGGCCAGTGCCCTCACCAATTTTCGCGGCTCCGTGGCCAACGCCCTTGCCAAAATCCTTGGCGCCTTCCACCGGGTGCCCGTCCTTAACGTCGGTTCCCAGTTCCTTGCCTCCATGGCCTATGTCTTTTCCGCCGGTACCATAGCCATTCTTCACCTGCTCACCGGACGACTTGAATTCCGTTCCCGCCCCGGAGTGCTTCACTCCCAGATTGTCCAGAGTCTTGGCACCGAGCCGGCCGTCAGCGTCCAAGTTTTGCTGCTTTTGATACGCGCGGGTCGCCGCCCGTGTTTTGGGGCCGTTGACCCCGTCGACCGGTCCGGGATCGAACCCTTTGTCTTTCAATGCCTGTTGCGCGTCCCGGACCGTTTGAGAATCTTGGGCCAGCGCTGGAACAGCAGCTATCGAGAGCGAGAATATCGATGTAAGTAACAGTCTTCGCATTTTGTGGACCTAGCCTCCTCGTTTGCCTGTGGTCAGTTACTAGTTTGACAACCGGTTACCTGTGAAGGTAACGAGGTAATTCATGAACGGACATTCACAAATTCGCTTTCAACGAACCTGCTGCGTTTTCAAGACTTGCAGAAGGTTATTGTAATCGTCCGTCCAGGTGCGAAGGTCGGGACGCGGTGGAATCGCAATCGAGTGATTCCGGATTGCCTCACTCGAGAGTACGCGCAAGTTCTGTGTGACCAATACCCAATCGGCCGCAAGCACCGCAGCGTCGGAATGCTCGTGATTGCGAACCAGCACAGCCGGAATCCCACACTCGCCGGCGAGGCGTGCCACCACGGGCGACAGATCGAGGAAGTCGTTAGAGACATGAAACGCGAGCGTGCCGCCCGGATTGAGATGAGCAAGATAGATGCGAAGAGCTTCGCGTGTGAGCAGGTGCACGGGAATTGCATCACCCGAGAAGGCGTCGATCGCAAGCACGTCGAATCTGGACCGTTCGGACTGAAGTTCGAGACGAGCATCACCTACTGCAATGGTCGGCTTGGCTGCGCTTTGGCGCAGATAGAAAAACAACGATTGTGCCAGATCGACGACCTGCGGGTTGATCTCGTAAAACCGAAACTGATCGCCCGGTGTCGCATACGTTGCAACGGTGCCCACACCAAGTCCCACAACGCCAACGCGCTTGGGCGATTCGTAACATTCACGCAGAACGATGCCGATGCCGGAATCGGGCCCGTAATACGTGGTTGCCCGCTTGCGCTCGTCCGGCCAGACAAATTGCGCGCCGTGCTCAATGGTGCCGTGAAACAGCACGCGAAGCTGCTCCGGTCCTGCATGCGGCGATTGCGTCACCCGCAGCGAGCCATAAAAGCTGCGCCGCAATGAGAGTGCGTCCTGATTGTAGCTGTGAACGTTGGCCTGGAGCACAGCGATCATGCAGGCCGTGACGGCGAGCCAGAGCAGCCGGATGCTCCATCGACCTTCCTGCCAGAAGAGCGAGGTCGCGAGAACTGCAGCGAAAATCAGCGTGATCGGCAACTCATAAACGCCGGAAAAGAGAGTGGGCGCGAGGAGGCCTACGAACACCGCTCCCGCCGCACCTCCCGCGGCGATCAAAAGATAGAATTCAGTGCTGCCGGAAGCGGGTGGCCGCAAGCGGTATAACTCCGCATGAAAGAAAAGGCAGCATATGAATAGCCCTGCGAGAAAAATCGGGATGCTGACTTGTACCGCTTCGATAGCGTTGACGTTGTAGATCGCATAGCCGAGGACGCCGAGGGCGAACGCGAGCAGCCGCAGGAAGAGAGCACGACTGTACCAGCGCGAACCGCTGAACGCCAGCACGAAGGTGAGCAGGTAAATCGCGAGAGGCGCAATCCAGAGCAAAGGCACCGCTGCAACGTTCTCGTCGATGTGATTGGTGACCGCCAACAGGAGAGTAGAGCTGCACGCGGCGAGAGCAAACCAGGCCGCCTTGCGGGTTGGCAGGATCCATTCGCGCTCGCGCGCAACCTGGTTTCCAGAGAACGCGACTGGACGGAACCACCACGCCACCAGAGAGCAAAGACCTGCGAAAAGCACGTAGAGCGCCGTCCAGAGATAACGTTGGGAATGCAGATCGAGCAGTGGTTCACCGAGTGCCGGATAGGCGATAAGCGCTGCGAGAGCCGCAAAATTCGAGAAGGCGAAAATCCGGTACGGTGCCGGGTGCCCGTCGCGTGCCAGCCAACTTTGCAGCAGCGGGCTGCTTGAAGAAAGCAGAACGAACGGCAGGCCGATCGATGCCGAGAGCATGGTGAAAATCAGCGCCGCGGGGTGCTGCGGGCTCGCGCTTTCCCATCGTGGTGAGGGACCGATGGGAAGCAATGCGAACGACGTGAGTAAGAACAGGGTGTGCACGACGGCTTGAGTGCGGCGATTCCGATCCGCCAAGAGCCGGGCGTACAAATAACCGATCAGCAGCGTCAATTGATAGAAGACGAGGCATGTGGACCAGACCGCGGCGGAACCTCCAAACCACGGCAGGATTCGCTTCGCGACCAGGGGCTCGAGAGAGAAAAGCAAAAACGCAGATGAAAGGGCACAGCAGGCCGATAGCGTGAAGGGCGCGCTTGGGACGTTTTTCGGGGGAAGCGGCAAATCTCAGAGTAGCCGCAGCCGCTGAAAGGTACGATTGCTATACTTTCCCCACGTTGCAGAATCGGGTTCCGGCCTGACACGGCCGCTATCGGCGACGGAGGCAGCCAGTGATAATCACAGCGCAGCAGCACATTTTGCAGCAACAGCAAGCCTACTTCCCGGAGGCGGAAGGTACATTTTCCTGGCTTTTGTCAGGCATCACCCTCGCCGCCAAAATGATCCAGGGAAAAATCAGGCAAGCGGCCTTACTCGATGTCCTTGGCGCTGCCGGAGCCGTAAATGTCCAGGGTGAGGCGCAGCAGAAACTCGACGTGTACGCGAATCAGGCGCTGCTCCACTGTCTTGGCCTCCGAGACAGCGTGGCCATTCTGGTGTCCGAGGAAAACGAAGAGCCCGTTACCTTCGACCGGGCCCCCGAAACCGGCAAGTACGTTGTCGTCTTCGACCCGCTGGATGGATCGTCAAACATTGACGTGAATGTCAGCGTGGGCACGATCTTCTCTATCTATCGCCGCCAGACCGACCACCGAGACAAAGTGCATGCCAACGTGCTGCAGAAGGGCGTCCAGCAAGTCGCCTCGGGGTACGTCGTTTACGGTGCTTCCACCATCCTGGTTTACACCGCTGGCCGCGGCGTTTTCGCCTTCACCCTCGACCCCGAAGTGGGCGCTTTTGTACTGAGTCATGAAAATCTTAAAATGCCCAGCCAAGGCCCTTACTATTCGGTGAACGAGGCGCAGTCGGCCGGCTTTCCGTCGGAGTATCAGCAATTCATCGCGAACATGCGCTCCGGCTTATTCGGGCGGTCGTACAATTCGCGTTACGTCGGATCGCTTGTAGCGGATTTCCACCGGACGATGCTGAAGGGCGGGGTCTTTATGTATCCGTCGACGAAAGCCTACCCGACTGGAAAATTGCGACTGCTCTACGAAGCAAATCCGCTCGCCTTCATTGCGGAGCAGGCGGGAGGGATGGCCGTCGACGGACACCAGCGGATTCTCGATATCCAGCCAACGGACATTCACCAGAGGACGCCGCTTGTACTGGGAAGCAGGGTCGAAGTAGAAGAATTTCAGAAATGCTGCTTGCCCGTCGAAGCAGTGGTTCAGGCCCGTTAGCGCCTCAGCCCTTCGACTTCGAAGCCTGAGACGGACGCGGCAATTCGGCCACCTCCGTCCAGAATCGCATTAACGCCCTTATTCTTTCGAAGAATTCGTCCATATCCATGGATTTCGAAATGAACGCGTTCGCGCCGGCCTCGTACGCCGGCAACGCGTTGTAAGCTCCACTAAGCACGATGATAGGTGTCGCCTTCCAGCGATTATCGGAACGCACAGTCTCGATCAAACCGCTTTTCGCCTCGCCGTTCGGAACGCTCATATCAGTGATGATCAAGTCGAACCCATGCTCCCGAAGAAGCTCGAGCGCGGAGGAAACGGTTCCGGCGAGGGAAAGGACACAATGCAACCCGCATTCCTTGAAGGCTTCGACGATCAGGTGACGATCGCCCTCATTGTCTTCCACAACAAGGATCTGGTAAGTCCGATACGTAGCGGGCACGATAGGTTTGGTAATTTACATTACCATGCCGAGAAGGTACTTTGCTGGATCACTGCTGTTGCTGCTGCTGCATCTCGAGAACCTCGGCTGCATGATCCCGTTCCAGAAATCGTGACCACTCTTCATCGGACGCGAATTCCTGGTCGGGCGGGAGAATGGCTTCAGACGGAGTAACGCGCACCCGTACCTGCAACTCGCTTTCCGCATTGCCTTTCATGGTGCCCAGAGTGGGTGGAACGTCGGCGTAATCGCGGCCGACGGCTGTTCGGATGTGGCGTCCCGCGGCAAGCAGATTATTGGTCGGGTCGAGTCCAATCCACCCCACACCGGGCAGCAGCGCCTCAGCCCAGGCGTGAGTTGCGCCTTCGCCGGAACGATCTGAATGCCAGGCCACGTGATGCAAATAACCGCTCACGTACCGGCAAGGAATCCCGAGTTCGCGTACCAGCGCAATCATGATGTGTGCAAAGTCCTGACACACGCCACGGCGCGAGCGGAGCGCGTCGTCAATCGGAGAATCCACTTTCGTGCTTTGCTTCACATAGGAAAACGTCTCATACAGCTGAGTGTTTAACGTCGTCAGTAATTCTAGCGGGTCGCGATCGCGGGCATCGCGATCGATCCCAAGCTCGCGGGCGAGAGCTTCGAGTTCCGGTGAATTTCGGGCGAAGTGGCTGGGACGAAGCATGTCCCAATAGTCCTCGTGATGAACGATACTGTCGAGTTCGTTCCAGGCTCCCGCGCCAAGCGAGGCAGGAAGCGGATCGGGTTCGTCCACATCGACCAGCGCGTCAGCGATAATCGTGAGCTGTTTATGCGCCCCCGGAATATCGAAGTGGTGAACCAGATTGCCCAGGTGATCGGTGTAGGAAAAAATCCGAACGCGGGGGCTGACGGAAAGCTGGAACGTGAAGCACCGCTGCATGTGTTCGCTACGCGGATGCATACGGGCTTCCATGACGCTCTGCCAGACAGGGCGGCTGTACCGATAACGCGTGAAGTGGCGAATAGCGTAGAACATCAGGCCTCGAAAGCGGATTCCACCGGATAGTCGATATACACCTGGTGAACGGCGGCGTGCAGGCTGAAACATTGTTGGATGATGCCGCTCAGATACGAGTGGATATCGCGATTCATAATTTCGTCGATCTGACCATAGGCAAGTGACGACCGCATCTTGCCTATGATGCGATCGATCTGAATACTTTTGCGACGCGAAGTCAAATCGGAAATCGATTCGAGCGCGGAGTTCATTCGGTCGGCTGCATAGCGAACCGTGTAAGGGAACTGCGCATTGAGAATCAGAAACTCTGCCACCCTGTCGGCGGTAAGATCCGCCGTATATACCTTCCGATAGGCTTCGAAAGCGGAGCAGGCCGACAGCAGGCTTACCCAGTCGAAGTCGTCCGCGCCTGCAATCAGCGAATAATAAGCATCGAGCAAAACGGAGAGCCCGCAAGCGCGTTCCATATACTTGCCGAGTTGAATGAAATGCCAGCCCTCGCCGTGGTTCATCGTCGCAGCGGACACGCCTTGAAATTTGTATCCTCCCTCGCGAAACGCAGACAACAGCGGGATTGGTTCAGACTCGGTCAGATGGCGGATGCTGGTGTGGGTCATCTCGTGATAGAGCTGATTCAGGCGTTCCCACATCTCGGAGCTGATCTGTTCGCGCGCTTGGCTCGCATTTTCGCGGGAAAGAGTAATGCTGTAGAGAATCGAACAACGATTCGAACTCTCTCCGATCAAGCGCATGAAGGTACGCTGCGGATCCACCGCTTCTGAGTCGATCGGCATACCGAGCGAGGCGACGATCCGCCGCCAGCGCTGTTCTCTCGATGGCTTTGAGGGATTAAGCAGCAGATTGTAATTGGCTTCGAGAACTCGGGCGCAATGATCCGCGCGCTCGAAATAGCGGCTCATCCAGTAGAGGTTGTCGGCCACCCTCGATAGCAACGCTTAGTTCTCCAGTACCCACGTGTCTTTTGATCCGCCGCCCTGTGACGAATTCACAACCAGGGAACCTTTACGCAGCGCCACGCGCGTGAGGCCGCCCGGTACGATGTTGACCTCATCGCCTCCGTAGAGAACGTACGGACGTAGGTCGATGTGCCGCGGGCTGAAACCGTCTTCTGTGAAACAAGGCGCCGTTGACAGCGAAATAGTCGGCTGGGCAATGTAGTTCCGCGGATCCGCTTGTATGCGCAGACGGAACTCCTCCCGTTGTTCAGCCGTGCTGTGCGGGCCAATCAGCATTCCGTACCCACCCGACTCTCCCACCGCCTTAATCACGAATTTCTCGATGTTCGAACAAACGTGTTGCCGCTGCGTCTCATTCGTCATCAGGAATGTTTCGACATTGTTCAGCACCGGCGGTTCGCCCAAGTAGTATTGGATGATGTCCGGTAAGTAGGCGTAGATCGCCTTGTCATCCGCGACTCCGGTGCCGAGCGCGTTCGCGAGCACGACGTTGCCCGTCCGGTATGCGTTAAAGAGCCCGGCCGAGCCCAGAGCCGAATCCCAGCGGAATGCGAGAGGATCGAGGAAATCATCATCGACTCGCCGATAGATCACGTCGACGCGCTGCAGCCCCATGGTGGTCCGCATGTAGACGAAATTGTCGTGCACCAGCAGATCGCGGCCTTCCACCAGTTCAATGCCCATCTGACGCGCCAGGTAGCTGTGCTCGAAGTAGGCCGAATTGTAAATGCCCGGAGTAAGGAGCACGATCGTCGGCGTTGAACGCCCTTCGGGAGCGAGCGAACGCAGCGTGGAAAGAAGAACTTGGCCGTACTGTTCGATGGGCCGCACGGCGCATTTGCGAAACAGTGTGGGGAAGATCTGCTTCATCACTCTCCGGCTGGTGAGCATGTATGACACACCGCTGGGAACGCGCAGATTGTCTTCGAGCACGACGAATTCGCCCGAAGGTGCGCGGATCAGGTCGGTGCCGCAAACACTCACGTAAACGTCGCGCGCCACTTTAATATTCCGCATCTGGCGTCGGAAATGCTTGCAAGTGTAGATAATTTCGCCGGGAATGACGCCGTCTTTGATGATCCGGCGCTCATGATAAACATCCTTGAGAAACAGATTCAGAGCCAGAATCCGCTGTTTCAAACCGCGCTCGATGACGCTCCATTCCGCGCTCGAAATGATGCGCGGCAGTAGGTCGTGCGGGAAGATGCGTTCGGTGCCCTCGCTGCGTCCGTAAACGTTGAACGTTATCCCCTGATTGAAGAACGAAACATCGGCCTCCTGCTTGCTCCGCCGGAGTTCTTCCGCGGGAAGGTTCAGCAGCCGCGAGTACAGCGCGCGATAGTGGCTCCGCGGTCGATTCGGAGCACGAAACATCTCGTCATAGGCCTCGCTCAACTCGTATCCCGAGAACAGCGTGGCCGGCACGTATTCCGGAGTGTGTGATGAAGTGGCCATGATTTCCAGGTTCTTGCTCTAAAGACCGGAGGCTCTTCGACTCGGAACAGGACCGGAGATAGGGACGAGTATAACGCCCCGTGTTCGAGAACGTCGAATATTACGTCGACATTTCAGGCGGAGGGCTGCGAAAGTTGATCTCCGGAAGCTGTTCTACGGCACGGCGTAAAGAAGTCTCCCAGGAAGAATGGATGAGAGTTAACTCCTCATCGGCGGCGCCAAACCGACGGTACTGAGTCAGTTCGAAGGAATCCTTCCGGTAAAGGACGATTTCAACTGGCGGACCGACGGTGACATTGGAGCGGATGGTGGCATCGAACGACAGCAAGGCATACTTTGCCGCTACTTCTAACGAGGTTTGGCCGTCTACTCCACGGTCGAGAATTGGGCGTCCGTACTTGCATTCCCCGAGTTGCAGGTACGGCGAATCCTCGGTGGCACGCAGCGGATTTCCCTGGGGATAAATGAGGTACAGATTGGGCGGTTCGGCCCCTATCACCTGGCCGCCCAGGAGCAGATGTACATTGAACGAGAAGTGGTCCCGTTCCAGCGCCGCCCGGTCGATGTCCGAAACGCGCCGTACGCAGTCGCCGACGATCCGGGCGGCTTCATAGAGCGACCCGCATTTCGCGAGCCCGAGGCCGGAGTCGAAATCGTTGCGAAGAAGCGTTACCACCGACTGGCTGATCGACACGCTGCCACTGGAAAGAATGACGAAGACGCGCTCACCCGGCTCAACAAAAGTGTGCATCTTCCTACACACATTAACTTGATCGAAACCCGCATTGGTACGCGAGTCGGAGGCCATTACCAGGCCTTCCTCCGTCACAATGCCCAAACAGTAGGTCATGGTTCTCCGTGGATTTTAGGACGTGCAGTTCTATTCTTGCAATTGTGACGATCACGCGACGGCTCGGCAAATTCGTATAAACTGTCTATTCGGCCGCCGCTGAACTCCGACGTTCTTCCGCCCTGTAAGCAGAACGGCGGCACTCATTGTTTTGGAGGGAGAGCTTACAGGCCCATGCTGATTCGGCTCGGATACGATATCGAATTCGACGTGCAAGGTTCGGTGCCCATTGTGGCCATGCTGAATGTGCACTCGTCTCGGGTCGGAGATCTCCGCGAACCCGATTTTTTGCAGATTGAGCCCCGCGTTCCCTTCGATACCTACGTGGATAGCTTCGGCAACCATTGCGTGCGATTCGTCGCGCCTCCCGGACCACTGCGCCTTTGGAATTCGACGCTCATCGAGGACCCGGGCGAATGGGATGCGAAAGACCCCGAAGCGCCCGAAATACCTGTTGGAGAACTGCCGACGCAAGTTCTCCAGTTTTTGCTGGCTAGCCGCTATTGCGAAGTGGGTCTGCTGTCGAACACGACTGTCGAGTTGTTCGGAAACGTTCCGCCGGGTTGGGGACGTGTGCAGGCCATCTGCGACTGGGTGCACGCAAAAGTGACTTTCGGATACAACTTCGCGCGCTCGACCAAGACGGCTCTCGATGTCTATACAGAGCGCCTGGGCGTCTGCCGCGACTTTCAACATCTGGCTGTGACCTTCTGCCGGGCTCTAAACATTCCGGCACGTTACGTAACCGGCTATCTGGGCGACATCGGCGTTCCGGCGCTTCCTTGTCCTATGGATTTTAGTGCGTGGTTTGAGGTCTACCTGGGCGGCCGCTGGTGGACGTTTGACGCCAGGCACAACGCGCCGCGAAAGGGCAGGGTGCTGATGGCCGTTGGCCGCGATGCCACCGATGTAGCGATCACGACGGCGTTTGGATCAGCTCGCCTGACGAAGTTCACGGTCGTATCTGACGAGGTGGTTGAAGCAACTGCGGCCGTTTGATGTGCCGTCGGAACCCGGATTTTACCGGACGAACATTGCACGATGCTTCGAGTTCTCGGACAGCCGGTCCGAGTCGGCGAATGTCACCATCTCATTTTCGGGTTGGCCGAGAACCGCTCGCAACGACATCACATCAGTGGAACGCGCGTCATACGTCAACGTAGCTGATCAACGGAGCTGCGATTCGTAAACCCTTCGTGACAAGGGCGGATCTATCGCTTGCGGCTGGTCCGCCCTAGGTAAATTGAGCCGGCCGTCAGGCGGCCGTCTCCTCTGCAATTGCTTGTGCGGCTTTTCGGATCACGTCGAGCACAAAGCCGGGCTGGGACAGCATCGGCACGTGGCTGCTATCGGTCTCGAAGGTCTTCGCACCCATCCGCTTGGCGACGAAGCGTTCCAAGTCGGGTTGGATGGTACGGTCGCTGCTAGCAACGATGTACCAGCTCGGTTTCGATTTCCAAGCTGTACCTTCAACCTTCTGGTTGAACAGATCC
>JAFAUR010000197.1 GCA_019243205.1 Acidobacteriaceae bacterium
AAGGCAACATCTGGTCCTGAGTATCGCCGTAACCGCTCGCAAGAACCACTAACTCTCGGTTTTGCCCCGCAAAGAAACGCCCCTGGAGATCAATTCCTGTGGAGCTGTGAATGTGTACGGCCTCAGGCCGAAGATCATGGAAACTGGCGAGTGACCAATCGTATTTGTAATATCCGGGATGTAAGGCGCGTTCCGAGCCCACCCAGCCGACTGCTCCAACAGCAACCAACGCTAGTAAGAGGAGAACGGCGGTGAGTCGAACCGCAACTTTGCGGAACATGACATTTACCTGATTATCTGGAAATTCTATCTCGGATAAGTGCCGCAACTCAAAAATCGGAATTGGCTCGAAATGTTTGATCGCGACTTGTTTATTCGATTCGGGAGCGCACCAGCTACCCACAACCGTCTACAGCGATTGGGAACGCTGGGGAATGTCCTCGCAGTCGGGGTTCTCGGCTGGTTCGCGAGTCGCTTTGCCGCTCTACAGTGCCAATCGTGCATCACAGGCATAAGCCGCCGCAACTGCATCTGATCGAATTTGACTTATCTGCTCCACAAAGACGGTCTCAACATGAGTCAGCATTTCTTTCGGACTCCCGCCAGCAAGTTGTTCGAAGTCATGGATCATGTGCATCTGGTCGAAGTATCCGAAATTGTGAGCGACCTCGGTCCAGGTTCTGCCAGGGTGGAGGGCTTTGTTCTCGAGAGGTGCTTGGAATCTAGTGATCCTGGCGAAGAGCTTCGGGCGCATACCCACGCTTTCATGAAAAAGGCGGACCAGTTAACTACTCCGTCGCCAGTGGTCGTTATGGCCTCCCCTGGCGTTTCTGGTTCATGAAGGGCAGGATAGAGGCGATTCACAACTCAGAAGTAGTAAAAAACAGACATCCCAGCCTTCCTTTGGGAAAAGTTCGTGGCACGAGCGGCAACTTTGCCTCAAACGGTCGGCAAACTGGACATCGGACTAACGAGGATGAACTGTGACTCGTATCTACTTTGCCGATCATCCACGACCAATTTCCGAAAACTGCTGGCCACAAGGCACTTTACAGAGAGTACTTTGCTGTTCCTGCTGCGGACAAAACCGTACCCGAGCTCTGCAGGCTGGCGAAGCTGGAACCGCAAAGTCGGTGAGCGAATTACCGCGTTGCGCTTCTGCTCGCAAGAACTCGCAAGAACGTATCTTTCCGCATCGTTATCCGCGGCCATGAAGAGCTGTCCTGCCTGCTGCAGGACGCCTCCGTTTTCGGCTTGTTAAATCTCAACGTCTGAGGTAAAGTGATTGCGCTGACATAACCGGGTCCCCGGAGTACAGAGGCATACACAAACCAGGAAGGTCGATATTGATGCGCGCAGTCGGACAGCGGAAAATTATGGTGATCCTTGCCGGGGCGCTTGCCCTGACGGTGCCGATGGGCGCCATCGCTCAGAGTGGCACGAACAGAGCGCTTTAACCGGACACTCGCCTTTTTTGTGCCGCTGCCCGACACCGGGGCCCTGCAGCAAGTGGCGAACCTCGCAAAAGCCGGTGATGTCTCCGATGCCTTTCTGATTGGGAAGATGGAAGTTTTTCCACGGGCGGTGTGGCTGACCGGCGACGCCTGAGCAGGTCGCGGCAACCACCGCGGAAACGATCCGGCAGGCGCATGGGCAACTCGCCGTTCCCGTGTTCGTGGTTTATAACATTCCCGGCCGAGATTGTGGCAGCTACTCGGTGCGCAAACGACCGCGGCCTACGAGTCTTGGATTGATGCAATTGCTGGAGTCATCGGCGATAACAAGGTGGTAGTGCTGCTGGAGCCCGATGCACTCGCCAACCTGCCCAGCGATTGCGGCTACGACCCCACCGTCGTAAACATCCCACAGGCCACAACCGATCGCTATACCCAGATCAATTACGCTGTCACCAAGCTGGAGAACGGCCCAGGCACGATTGTCTATCTCGATGCCGGCCATAGCCACTGGCACGCGGTGGGCGATATGGCTGTACGCCTGGCAACCGGCGGCGTGATGAACGTTCAAGGCTTCTTCTCGAATGTCTCGAATTATCTGCTCAACGATTACGAATCGAAGTTCGACACGTGGATTTCCGAGGGCATCGCCTTCGCGAACGACCCCGAAGAGGGAGGATGGCGGCTCGGCCACTATAGTTGGTGCGCCAGCCAGTACTACTCGCCTGATGGCCCGGTGAATCCGGATGACATCTCGACATGGGTGTACTCGGATCAGTGGTACGCGGCGAACATGGGGACGGCCGTGCCGACATTTCGTGATCGACACGAGCCGTAACGGCCAGGGGCCGTTCAGTGCGCAATCGTATGCCAATGCGCCGTATGAGCAGCCGGCGTCTGTAATTAGCACGTTGAACAAGGGAAACTGGTGCAGTCCCCCGGCGCGCGGCCTCGGATTGCGCTCAACCGTGAATACCGGAGTGCCACTGCTCGATGCATACCTCTGGGTCAAGACTCCGGGTGGGCAGTGCGATGCGGCCGGAGGCGTGCGCGCGTGGGATTATACGGCCTATACGCAGCCGGGGTGGCCCACTACGACCGCCGGTCAGGCAGCATTTATCCGCTATGGGGACTGATCGACACGGCTGCGGGCGGATGGTTCCCGCAGCAGGCACTGGATCTGGCCAAGCGTGCCAGTCCATCATTGTTTCAATGAGGAAGCCAATCTGATTGGCCACCCATTATCGCTCTGTAACCGATCGCGGCGGCCCATACTGAGTGGCTGTTTCGTGCCTGTCCTTGGTGTGTCGACAATGTATCAGATATCCAGGCCCGCCGCGTTGATTGGTTCCCGCGCGTCCTGAAGAGTTATTCTAGGTGAGCATCTGGGAGCTCGCGTTTTGCATACCAAGTTCCGTGGATTCGTAGCCTCGATATTTTTACTGCTTACCGGTTGCGGTGGCTCCGGTCTCCAAACCGGCAGCAGCAGCATAAACCCTGTTCCGACCCCACCGGCACCTCCGGTCCAGACGTTCACGAACGTGCTGACCTTCCACAATGATGTCGCACGAACAGGCCAAAATCTGACAGAGACGGTCCTAACCCACGCCATCGTCAACCCCACCTCATTCGGCAAGCTGTTTTCTTTCCCCGTAGATGGGAAGGTAGACGCCCAGCCGCTCTACGTATCCCAGCTCGTGTTATCCGATCAACTGACTCATTCCGTGGTATTCGCAGCGACCGAGCATGATTCCGTTTACGCCTTCGACGCCAAAACGGGAACAGTGTATTGGCAAGTCACATTGCTCGCTCGGGGAGAAACTCCGTCCGATGACCTGGGCTGTGGCCAAGTGACGCCTGAAATTGGTATCACTGCCACTCCGGTCATTGACCTCACGGCGGGGCCCCACGGAACGATTTATCTGCTGGCCATGAGCAAAGATAATGGTGGCAATTATCATCATCGTTTGCATGCGCTCGATATAACAACTGGATTCGAGGAGTTCGGAGGTCCGACGGAGATCTCCGCTAGCTATCCAGGTACGGGCGATAACAGCGTGAATGGGCAAGTCATCTTCGCCCCGAAGCAATACAATTCGCGCCCAGGACTCCTGCTGCTCAACGGTGTCGTGTACACGGGCTGGGGCTCGCATTGCGATTTCCGCCCGTACACAGGCTGGTTGATCGGCTACGATCGCTTGACGCTCAGGCAGACTGCGGTATTCAATTTTGCTCCCAACGGCAGCGGAGGCGCACTCTGGAATTCAGGGGCTGGGATGGCCGCCGATGCAGCCAATAGCAAGATATTTGTAGCAGTTGGTAATGGCACATTTGACACTACTCTGGACGCGAACGGCTTTCCTAATCAGGGTGATTTCGGGAACGCATTTGTCAGGCTAAGTCTCGCGAACGGCCAGTTGACCGCGGAAGATTATTGGACGATGAGTAACACCGTATCTGAATCTTCACAGGATCTGGATCTTGGTTCCGGTGGTGTAATGTTGCTTCCGGACTTGACGAGCGCAAGCGGACAAACGATTAAGCTCGGAACCGGCTCCGGCAAGGATGGAAACATATATGTGTTCGATCGAACGAACATGGGCAAGTTCAATCCCCAAAACAACAGCACGTTATACCAACAGCTTGTTGGAGTGTTGGGCGGGGCTGTTTTCTCAACTCCTGCCTGGTTCAACGGAACCGTATACTACGGTGCTGTCGGAGACCGTATTCGCGCTTTCAACGTGAGCGCCGCACGTCTTGTAACGCCCCCTGCTTCGATGAGTGACACATTTTTCGAGTATCCTGGCGCGACATCGGCGATTTCAGCAAATGGAACGAGTAATCCGATTTTGTGGGCAGTTGAAAATGTCAATCCCGCTGTCCTCCACGCCTACGACGCCACAAATCTGGTGAATGAGCTCTACAACAGCAACCTGGCCGGCTCCGGTCGCGATCAGTTTGGCGCCGGGAACAAATTCATTGTCCCTACTGTTGCCGATGGGCGGGTCTTCGTGGGGACGACCAACAGTGTTGCTGTCTTCGGTCCCTTTCAATAGAACTCCCAAACGTTTTGTTAAGCCCGCTATTCCAGTCGAATCCAGATCCCCAGTTGGGAATATCCGATCTGGCTTGAACGGTGGTCACACTACGTCGTTGCGTAGTCCCAAACATCGGGCGGCAGCTTATCCTTGAGCGATGCATACATGGCGTCGCGGAACAGTTTCAGAGCCGGATACGGCCTGAGGGCAATGGTACGCTCCACAATCAGCCCCTGCTCGTTGTCCACGATGATCTCCAGGCTCTCGAACTTGTGGCCATCCATGGTCCCCACCCAGCGCAAGAACGTGGTGCGCTCATCGAGCTTACACTCGGCTGTATAGGTACCGGAACCGCGCGTAGCGCTCGACTGAGCGAAAATCGCCGCGCAGACTTCACGCCCCTCGATCGGCCGTACCAGGATCGGGCTGTTGAATATGACGTTTTCGGCAAGCAAGTCCCTGACCTGGGCGGCTGTAGGCTTACCGGATTCCCGTAGTTTTCGTAAAGGATGCATTGTGATTCCTCCTATGCTGTGTTATTTGCTGCTGTAATCGAGCAGCTCTCGACCGCGATCGCTGTGTAAAGTAGCCGCGGCGTAGGTAGCGCATTTCGAGGGTGGATGAGCGGTCGCCATCTTACGCTCAGAGTCTTCATTCTGCACCACCGCCCCTGCTGAAAAAGGCTCTGGCCGCGTGCTTCGAGCGTTACTGAGTGATGGGAATTAGATATAAAGGTGCGGTCATGTTCAACGGCTTCTTCGGGAATGCCGGGCAGTAATGAAGGCGTACCTACGGCCGGGCATAGTAGCGATCACGGGCCTGCACGATGAGATCTTTCTGCTTGGTTTTGACTTGAAGTTTTCGAAAACCGAAGTGGGTTTGCGGCTGGTCGGAAACATAACCTACGCTGTACTGGCTACGAAGCTCGTCTTGTATTAAGTCGAAAATCTGGCTGATGTTTTCATTCTTTGATACTTCGAAGAAGCCGCCGCCGGTTTCACGAGATAAACGCTGAAGGATCCCTCTGCCTTCGTGTCCGCCTCCCAGACCGTGGAAACCAGGATCGGCAAATAGGATGGAGTAGATCAAAGTGTCGGACTTTTGAGCCGCATCGATAGTCGTGGGCAGATCGGCGTTACTACCTTCATCAACACCGTCCGTCGTCACGATTAGCGCTTTGCGGCCATTTTGATCAAGCATCATTTGCGAACCTTTTATCAGCGCATCGTACAGCAGTGTTCCCGGACCGCCGGCGTGTTCGCGAAGTTCTCTGCGCGAAGGCGTATCCACAGTCGTGAGTGCCTCGTTCAAGTCTTTCCACGATGAAGTGAGGTCCTGCCTTACCATCACGTTCGTGTCGAACTGAATCAGGAACGCTTTGTCTTTCCGCGGGCGCAGAACCTGATCGAGGAAATCAAAGCAGGCCGACCGTTCGGGCGTGATGACACGCGCTTCGCTCATGCTGGAGTCGATCATCAGGCCGAGAGTCAGCGCAAGATCGGATTGCGCGGCGAAGTAGCGAATGTTTTGTGGCCGGCCATCCTCGAGAATGACGAAATCGTCTTTGTTAAGGTCACGGATGATGTGTCCCTTCTTGTCTCGCACGTTCGCGAGGACGTTGACGACGTTTACCGCTGTAGAAAACGTCGGTTCCTGGGCGGATGTTAGACGTGGCGAAATGATTGCGGCAGCAGAAGCAAGCAACATTCGCCGTGATGGTTCCAAGTCCCCATCTTAAGGTCTTCCTCACATCGGGCGGGCGACCCTGGCGAATCAAGACAGATTCCTCAGAGTGGGCACCCCCCGTAGTTCACCATCCAGGCCGCCGTACACCCAGCCGCCTTGCCGGCAGATGAAAGCCAGCAGCGCGGGCGACTGGGTAAGGCGCTAAACAGAATGAGGAGCTACGAATTTTATTACCGAGCGGATTACTGCTTCTACCGCGTCCGTGAACGACCTTGGCTAGCCGGTCAGCGATTCGCCGGGTTCGTGGCGCTCGCTGTGGTCTTCTCTTCCGAGAGGCGGTCGAGCAACTCGTAGCGCGCTCGGACTGTGTCCGCAGCGGCATGCGGCTGCTGGCCGGTGTCTTCGACCAGATGCATAAGACGGTACCCGTCTTTTTGCGCGTACCGCGGCCATTGAGGCAAGCCTGCGCCGTTGGGATCACCGTGCTTTGCGAAATTGGTCCAGTAGGAAGAGATCATGTCTGACAGTTTGCGATCGGCTTCGGTCCAGGGATAGTTTTTCGAATCGAGAGTTTCAAACACGTACTCGATGTCAGCCGAATGATACGCGCCCCGGCTTGGCTTGCCCGCGGGTTGCGGCGGGGCCTGCTCGAAATGGTAGCGATACACGGACGAGTCACCGGTTTGCGATTGCAGTTCGATCCATTTCCACGTGCTGTAGGCGATGAAGCGGTCTCCGGCAAGCGCGCCCGCCGAATCATGGATGTCGTTCGCATTCGCGGCGGGGTAGAGCTTCAGTATTTCGTCCGCGTGATCACCGTACAGAGCTTTCATACGCGCGCGGTAGTTCTCAATTGTCTGGGGTTGATCCTTGGTGAAAAACCCGGCGGCCGCCTGCTCGTCCGTGTTCCAGCCCGCCAGCAGCGCCGTATGCGCCTGCTTCCCTGCTGCGTAGATCTGCTTCGGGTCTTCCGGGAAGAAGTAGCCGTCGACAATGGGCCAGAAGCGGAACTTCGATCTCTGCTGCTGTGCGGCGTCGAGCAACTTCTGTGCAGGCATGGCGCGCAAGGCGGCGAGATCGGCGGCGCCTACGGCGGTGGCGAACCGGCTTCCCTGCTGCTCGCCGGCATCAAGCGAGAGAGTCGGGAAGGTGAGCATGAACATCGAGCCGCTTTCACCGATCGCACGCCTGATGAGATTTTTCGATAACGGAGAGGCCATCTGCGCGCTAACCGAGATCGATCCGGCTGACTCGCCGAAGATGGTTATCCCCTCCGGATTGCCCCCAAAGGCGGCGATGTTTTTGTGGACCCAATCGAGGGCGGCGGCCTGATCGAGCAAACCGTAGTTGCCGGACGCGTGTTGCGGCGATTCCCTGGTCAGTTCCGGATGCGCGAGGAATCCGAAGACGCCCAGCCGGTAATTCATACTGACGACCACAACGCCTTTTTCGGCCAGCTTCGAGCCGTCCTGCCGCGGTTCGGAAGAAGCACCCGCGCCGAAGCCTCCGCCGTAGATCCATACCATCACCGGTAAATCTTCGTTTGCCGACTCCGCCGGGGTCCAGACATTCAGATACAGGCAGTCTTCGCTCGGCCCGGGGTCGCGAAAGATCATGTCGGAGTAGATGGGCGCCTGCATGCAGCGTGCGCCGAATTCTGAGGCTTTGCGTACGCCTTGCCATGAGGCGACCGGCTGAGGCGCCTGCCAGCGGAGCTTGCCTACCGGTGGCTCGGCGAACGGGATGCCTTTGAATACACGGACATTTCCATCCGCGCTGGACGCGCCTTCGACCAGGCCGGATTGAGTGCGTACCTGTGCCGGGAGCGAGGCGTAGACACAGCCGGTGACAACCAGGAATGCGACACTCCGGAGCGCGATTTTCGGCAAGCAAAGCATGTTCAAAGAACCTCCCCTTTTGAAAACAACATCAGCTTACCGCTTGACTTTCCGTAAGCCCAGACTTACCGTAAGGTATGACTAACGCATCGGAGTTGCTGAGCGCTTTCTCGCATCCGACGCGCCATGCCATTATCGACCTGCTTCGGCAGCGAGCGTCCACCGTGGGCGAATTGGCCGAACAGCTACCCGTGTCGCGCCCTGCCGTATCGCAACACCTGCAAGTGCTGAAATCAATCGGCCTGGTGGAAGAAGAACGGCGCGGGACTCGACATTATTTCCGTCTGGATCCGAAGAGCCTGGCGGAGCTGCGCACCCACGTTGAAGGCATGTGGCGGGACGCGCTGGCAGGATTTTCTGATTTCGCAAGAAAGGAGAGCGAAGATGCCAGAAAAGGGAGAAAAGGAAACACCCATCCGAGAAAGCGTGCACGTCGATTGTCCAATTGACGATGCGTTCCGGCTCTTCACCGACGGGTTCGGGGAATGGTGGCCGCTGACCCGATATTCCAACGCGGGTGATGAAGCGGATACCTGCGTGATCGAGCCATGGGTGGGTGGCAGAGTTTTTGAGCGCAGCCGATCCGGCGAGGAATGCGACTGGGGATCGGTAACAACGTGGGATCCACCAAACAAGGTGAGTTTCACCTGGGATCCTGGCGGCAGCGGGGATGGAGAGCAGAGGGTGGATGTGCAGTTCGATGCAGATGCGGACGGGACAGAAGTGACATTGGTTCATGCGGGTTGGGAGACGCCGGGCGTCGCTGTATGCGCGGCCGCGTGGGACTCCGCAGCTATATGGAGCACGCTCCTGACGCAGTACTTCCTTGCGTTTGCGACAGAAGAAATCCTTGTGAGCGCCTAGAGGAGGGATGACATGAACCTGGTACCGATGGTAGTGGAGCAGACATCGCGGGGCGAGCGATCCTACGATATCTATTCGCGGCTGCTGAAAGAAAACATCGTCTTTATCGGGACACCGATCGATGACAACGTCGCGAACCTCGTGGTCGCGCAGATCCTGTTTCTCGCGGCGGAGGATCCGGAGAGGGACATTTCGTTGTACATCAACTCACCGGGGGGCGTGACGACGTCGGGGCTGGCGATTCTCGACACAATGAACCTGGTTGAGCCGGACATCGTGACGTACTGCGTGGGGCAGGCGGCATCGATGGCTGCGGTGCTGCTGGCAGCGGGCACGCGGGGTAAGCGGTACAGCTTGCCGTATGCGCGAGTTCTGATTCATCAACCGCATGCTACGGGTTTGGGCGGCCAAGCCGCGGACATCGACATACAGGCGCGAGACATTTTGCGGACGCGTGAGATACTGAACCGCATTCTGGCGGATACCACCGGGCAGCCGATTGAAAAGATTGAGCGCGATGTCGATCGCGACTACATCATGGATTCACAACAGGCACTCGCGTACGGGATCATTGACCGGGTGATCAGCAGGCGCGAGCTTCCGGGGAATGGACCTGCCCCCGGGAAGCTGCCGTTAAATGGCCACGGACACTCGTAGCGGAGCTTGAAGTTCCCGTGCTTTGACTTCCGGCTCAGGCGAACGTGAACTGGCCATTTGCGACAAGGTCTGGTAGCTCTTTTACACGGAACCTCTGTGTATTGGCCGCACATTTTGACGCGTTGGGAGCCCAATTACCGTTGAAAGGTTCTCATTCACGCTATACGTGTTGTTCAGCTGAACGAGCGGACATACGACGCGTTGATATTGGGGATAGCCGGGCTGGATGCGTTGCGGGGCTGCCGAGAAGCCCTGGTCGGCATGGCCGGATCAGCAACGCTTGCGAGAACTATGCGGACCGCAGTTGCGAGTCCATGCGGGCGGGCAAAAGCGCGCGGGCGCACTTCTGCGTGCGCCTGAGAGGATGATTATTCTCGCCTGAATCTGGCGCCCAGGGGCGCAGACACACCTCCAGTGTCTGCGCCGCGCAAGCTAATTAACCGAGCATCTATTGTTTGAAACGCTTACCGGAAACGATAGGCGTACTCTACTTCGAAGAAGGCTTTTCCGAGCTCGCCTGCTCTTCGAACCAAGTGGATCAGTTTGTTGAACATGACACCGTCCTCCTATCACGCGCTGACGCGCGCGTCGAAAAAATGCGGCGCGAAGCCGCTTACAACAGAGGTTCGGTCCTAGCGGAGTAACGTGAGGCTGGGAGCGGTGAGGCTCTTCACAGTAGACGGAGGCTCGGTTGAATCGCCCTTCGCTGTCGCGTCACGCCGCCGCGGACTACTACTGCTGTCTTTCAATCGATGACCTCCTCTCTATCAATTTCGTCAGTAATGGCTCAGCAGGGAACTGCTTTGCCAATCAAAGAATAAACCCCCGGGGGTATCGTTGTAAAGTAGCTTTACGGTTTACTTACAACTTTTTTTAGCGATGGCTCACACCGTTGAAGAGCAGAAGAGATTGCTAAACAGGGCTCGGCGGATTCGCGGGCAGGTGGATGTCGTGATTCGTGCGCTCGAGGAAGAATCCGAGTGCTCGGATGTCCTGCACGCGATCGCCGTTTGCCGTGGAGCGCTGGATTCGTTGATGGCGGAAGTGATCAACGGCCACATCCGTGATCACGTCTTGGATCAAGCCCGGAAGCCAACTGACGAACAGATTCAAGCCGCGGAGCATCTGATCGATGCTCTGAAAATGTACTTGAAGTAGCGATGGTCCGCCGCTCGCCTTTTGTGATATTTTGCTTGAACGGAGTCGGACGTGCTTCGGAGCCGGTTCTTGCCCACTGCGTGCGGGATCATCGTAGGCTTGATGACGGGCAAGGCTCGAGCGACCCCTGTCTCGGATCAAAATTTTCTGCTCGATTCGTTTCCGTTCGATGGTCTGGTTGGTTCTGGGGACGTGGGCGCCCCCAGGGCCACCCAAACATTTACGGTAGCGCGTAAAGGGCACTCTGACCTCGGTTGCGCTGCCTCTGACAAACTTGCGAGTTGGGTCCGTTGTCACGGCCGCGATTTACCGAACCTCGGGCGGAGTCCCAGACGCGGCACTGTTCGGCCTTGCGAGTGTGGACGCGTTCAGTTTGCCCGATGATCCGGTGTCGCCGTTCAGCAAAACAGAACTCGCGATGTTTCATTACGACCCGTATAACATTCGAGTGACGGCGGGCGAGCAAATGGCGATGATTCTGAGCGCGACTGAACCAAGGACCGGTGAGGATGGTGCAGCGTATTATGGGGCTCCCCGGATATGGCGGCGGCCACCTGAGCCTTGACATCGGAAACGGCCCGATGAGCAGCGCTCCGTACAGCATGTTTTTCCAGACGTATGTAGAGCCGGTGCCCGAGCCGAAGTGTGAGTTAGTGTCGGCCGCGTTGCTTCTCGGGTTGGTTCTGCTACGAAGGAAATTCCGTCAGATCCAATGAACGATTGGTGGCGGAGTTTTTTCGACGGCGATTACCTGCGGATCGCCAAACAGGTTTTCAGACAGGAAAACAGCACGGAACAGGCGACTGCGCTTTGGTCGATGCTGGATCTGTGGCCGGGTTGCCGCGTGTTGGACGCGCCATGCGGGTGGGGACGTCTGTCGCGACCATTAGCCCAGCTCGGCGCGACGGTGCTGGGTGTCGATCAATCGGAAACTTTGCTGGCAGCCGCGGACGCAGAGCGCGGCGATGTTCCTGCAGAGCGGTTGCGGTATCTCCGGCACGATCTTCGAACGCCGCTGCCCGAGACAGATTTCGATGTGGCGTGTAACATCTTTACATCGTTCGGGTATGGGATGGAGGAGGAGGATCGCGACCTGTTTCGCACGCTATGCCGGGCTGTACGCGTTGGCGGCCGGGTACTAGTGGAGACGTCCCATCGTGATTTGCTGTGCAGTTCGCTCGCGCGTGCACGTTCAAGCGCGATGCGCCTGGCGGACGGCACGATTTTTCTGGACGAACCGGAATTCGATCCGATTGCCGGGGTCGTGGCGCTCAATTGGTATTGGTCCGGACCTGGCGGTTCGGGGGAAAAGCGTGCGAGCTGGCGCTGCTACACACCGACGGAAATCGTCCGTTTATTGGAGAGTGTCGGACTGCGGTTCGTTGCGGCGTACAAGGGGCTTTCGAAAGTTGCTTACACGGCCGAAGGAACCGAGCCTCCAGGTCGATTGACCGTCGTTGCAGTTAGGCAAGAGTAGGCAGCCAAACCCGGAACAGGAATAGGAAACCCAAGTCGAAGGTTGCCTGTCACGTACATAGGTTGTGCGATGGGACGACTAGTAGCTCGCAGCTGCCATCATGATGAGGCATGGGCGGTAATGTCTACCTAACCTGTAAGGCCGTGCTGTTCGATATGGACGGTACGCTAGTCGATTCTACTCGTGTCGTGGAACTTGCGTGGGGCTGGTGGGCCTCACGGCATGGTGTTCCGCTTGAAGCCCTGCTCTCGTTTGCACATGGACGTCCGACGATCGCCACTATGGAGCACTTTTTGCCAGGGCGAAACCATACCGAGGAACTCCAAGAGATGGAGCGTTACGAAGAAACGCAGGTTGAAGGCATTCTGGCCGTGCCGGGGGCCACGGAAGTTGTGCACGCGCTCAAAGGGCATCCGTGGGCCATAGTGACTTCCGCTCGGAGGAAGCTCGCCGAGGCGCGCGTCATAGCCGCGGGCCTGCCTCTTCCGAAGGTGATTGTACCTGTCGACGAGATCCGTAACGGTAAGCCACATCCGGAAGGCTTTCTACATGCCGCCGATCAGTTGCGCGTAGCACCAAGGGACTGCCTCGTTTTCGAAGACACACGTCCAGGCATTGAGGCTGGAGTGAATGCCGGAATGCAGGTCGTTGCCCTTCTCACGACTGCTCCAGCCGAGCATTTAAAACATCATCCGCTGATCAGAGATTTCCGCGATGTGACAATCCAGCCCGACGGCGAATGTATAAAGGTTGAGCTGAAAGCTGTGACCTGAGGTGCGATCAGCGACTTTCGCGAGAAGCTCACTGATAACTCGATTCCATTCATGGAAGTATGACTTCGAGCGCGGAAACAGGGCACGCTGGGTAGTCTGTCGCGACCTGGGGATACGGATCAACACTTAACGTCACGAATATAGGATCGTTACATATTTTTTTGCCGCAACGCGCCCCAAATCGGTGTATAGTCGAGTACACCCCATTCGCCGGCTTCCGGGTTGAGCTGGTGAATTACTTCACTCTCGCGAGGTTGCTATGGTCTCAGCAAGATTGGCTGCTGGAGCGGTTGCACTTTTCTTACTAGGTTCAATAGCGATGTTCGGGTCGCCGGTAGGCAGTATAGCCGGGACAGTTAAGGACCCGAGCGGAGCGGCCGTTGCCGGGGTCAAGTTGAAGTTAGTGAATACGGCTACAAACGGCGAGTCGTTCGCGACGACGAATGCGAGCGGCGAGTTTCAGTTTCTGCAACTCGCGCCTGCGACTTATTCACTTGAGGCGGAAAGCGCCGGATTCAAGAAGATTACCGCGCCCGCGGTCGTCGTGCAGGTGGACCAGGTAACGCACCTGGAGTTGCAATTGGAGCTAGGGAATCTGTCAGAGATCGTACAAGTGGAATCTACCGCTCCTTTGCTCGAAAATGATAAGAGCACGATCAGCAGCGTCGTAGATACACGGACCATCGCGCACATGCCGTTGAACGCGCGTCAGTATCTCGACCTGGCTTTACTGACCCCCGGGGCGATACCGGCTCAACCGGGACAGCAGGGCGGCGGCTTCAATATGGCCGGCGCGCGTTCGCAGTCGAATGACTTTTTGCTGGACGGCGTCAGCATCATGGATACGCAGATCGGTTCGGCGCTGGGCAACTTTCGAATTACCGATGCTGTCCAAGAGTTTGCGGTTCAGACCAGCGTGCCTTCAGCCGAGTTCGGGCGAGGGGAAGGCGCACAGGTCAGCATCGTGAGTAAAAGCGGAACGAACTCGTTCCACGGATCAGCATTCGAGTATTTCCGGAACTCGGACCTGGACGCCCGGGACTTCTTTACCAATAAGCTGGGCGGTACCAAGAACACATTGCACCGCAACCAATACGGCACTACGTTTGGCGGTCCCATCATCAAGAACAAAACGTTCTTTTTCGCATCTTGGGAAGGATTCCGTCAGGTGAACCCGACCGTGAGTTCGACCCGCGTGCCAACGGCGGCGGAGAGGGCACAAGTCATCGACCCGATTTCGCGATCGCTGCTGCAATTCTGGCCTGCGCCAAATACCGTATCGGCAAATTCGAACATCAACTTCATCGCTAATGTCCCCGCTTCGACTTTCGATAACACGGGGCTCATAAAGGTCGATCAGACTTTTGGAGATAAAGATCACGTGAGCGCCAGATGGGCGGAGTATGAGGGCACCGCGGTGACTGCCGGCGTTCTTCCGGGCCTAGGTGGCACGAACAACTCGCCCGTCAGCTGGTCAGGGGTGGTTACCGAAACGCATACCTTTTCTCCGAATCTGCTGAACGAGTTTCGGTTCGGATTCTCGCGGAACGAAACGTTCCTGACCGTTACAGATTCGGGCTTCAACGCTCAGACGATTTTCAAGGATGCAAACGGCAATCCGTTGCCGGGCGTCGTGAACGGAACACAGAACGTATTGGATTCCGGGCTGCCGACTATTACAGTGTCCGGCGGTTACGCCGTGCTGGGAACGGCAAACAATTATCCTCAGGGACGAATCACTAACACGTACGAGTTGTTCGACAACATGTCATGGCTGGCGCCGATGGGCGCCAGCAAGCACTCGTTGCGAGGGGGTTTTCACATCCGGCGCGAAGAGGCCCGGCGTTTCCTGGACAGCTCGTTCCGCGGAACATTCAATTTCACGAGTTGGAGCGATTTCGCGGCGGCATTAGTGAATACTTCAACTATTCACACGGGTTCCACACTCGCTTACTGGCGGCGGTATCCGTTTGATTTCTACTTGCAGGATACTTACAAAGTCAAAGACAACCTTACCCTGAACTACGGGATCCGGTATGAGTATCCTTCCGCCATCTATCAGACTCGTATGCAGGGGACAAACTTCATACCAGGTGTGGGAGCTGTTCTGCTTGGTACGAGCACAGTATTGACCATTGACCCTACAAAGCTGGGCTATTCGGCTCTGACGCTCACGCCTGGACTGGTGCCGGTATCGAATAGCGGTGTCATTTCGGACAAAAACAACTTTGCGCCGGTGGTTGGGATGGCGTACACGCCACGTTTTGCGAAGCGGATTTTCGGAAATGACGACACGGTGATCCGCGCAGGGTTCCGCGTGGGTTACGATGACCTGTTCAACAACATTCCGGCCAATATGGGGCTGAATGCACCGTATAGTTTGACCACAAATCAAACGGCCGGCGTCACCCAGACGGGCAAATTCCCGTGGGCGATCGGATTCAATCAGAATGTCCCGCTAGTCTCGAATTACGGGAAACAGGGACCAGGAACGCCGACCGCCGGACTAGTGAGCCTCAGCGCGGAGGACCCGAACCTGCGGAGTTCGTATATCTATCAATATAATTTCGGAATTCAACGCAAGCTGGGCCGTAGTTTCTCGATCGAAGCCGATTACCAGGGATCGGCAGCGCACAAATTGCTGCTGAACATCGATCTGAACGAGCCGTTCGTCACGGTGGCTGACCCGACCAAGCGCGGGAACCAAGCGCCCAATCTCCAGCTGTTCCCGAATCAGACCTGGGCGCAGATCAACATGGGGAAAAACATCGGAAATTCCAACTACAACGGACTGGTGACTACGGCCCGATATCAGGGAAGTCACGGAACTTATTTGCAGGCTTCTTACACATTCGGGAAATCACTGGACAACACGTCGTCCTGGTCTGTGCCTTCGGGGCAGCCGGGCGGCGTGGCCGACCCGCGGAACCTGCGGCTGGAATACGGACCGTCTAACTTCGACATTCGTAACCGTGCCGTGATTACTTATGTCGTCGACGTTCCTATCGGTCCCGGACATCGATTATTTGGGTGGAACAACGGCCTGAACCGGCAGGTATTCGGAGGTTGGCAAGTGTCCGGTATCACGACATTTCAGAGCGGCGCACCATTCACGGTCTACAACGGGTCGGCGGATTTTAGCGGATTCAATCAGTTCTATGATCGCCCGGATGTCGTCGGGACCGGTCAGCTGACCCAAAACAACCGGAATCCGGATGCCGCGTTTAACAAGAACTATTTTTCGAAGAACCCGCCGACCGGACGAGTGGGCACGTCGGGTCGCGACCAGTATTATGGACCGGGCCTTGCGAACTACGACTTTTCGGCGTCCAAGAATTTTCCGCTAGGCACAGAACGGATCCTGCTGCAATTCCGCACCGACCTGTTCAACATCTTCAATCACACCAATTTTTCGAATCCTGTTGCCAATCAGAGTAGCGCGAGTTTCGGGCAGATTACGTCCACGGTGGGAAGCTCGGTTGCAACTGCTGTAGGAACAACGGCGGGCCTGGTAGGCGGCGGCCCGCGCATCGTCCAGTTTTCGATGCGTTTGACGTTCTGACATCGATACCAGTCTGACGGCCAATCGGCGGCCTGCCCGTGTGCTGCGACAATCTCGAAGGGAGCGCAGCGCACTCACAAGCCCGACGAAATGGCCGTTTCCATCAAAGACATCGCACGCATCGCAGGCGTTTCTCACTCCACCGTGTCTCGCGCGCTTCGCGGGAGCGCGTTGATTCCGCTTGCAACACGCGAACGCATTCAACGCATTGCGGCGGAACACGGGTACGCGGCAAGTGCGATTGCGCGGAGCCTGGTCACGCAGAAGACGCACGCTGTCGGAGTGGTAGTCACTAGCGTTGCGGATCCGTTCAATGGCGAGATCGTGGACGGTCTGGAACAGACCGCGAACAAGGCGGGCTATTCTGTCGTACTCGCCAGTTCGCAAGCGGACCCGGAACGCGAGATGGCAATCGTCCAAACCTTACGCGAGCGGCGCGTGGATGGGATCATCGTCGCCTCTTCGCGGGTTGGTGCGCTGTATTCCGAACACCTCGCCACGCTTGAACTTCCGATCGTATTGCTCAATAATCAGCAGGCCGGAGACTTCGGGCATTCGATCTCAATCGACAATGTTGACGGGGCGGAACAGGCGACGGCACATCTGGCGGAACTCGGGCATCGAAGGATCGCCTACATCGGCGATCGGTTGGGAATGCGCTCGGATACGGAACGCTGCCGCGGATACCGCAAAGCGCTGAAGGCCCACCGCATTTCGTTTGAGAAAGCACTGGTGGTGCAAGGAGATGGAAAGCCAACCGGGGGTCGTCGCGCTCTGGCGGAATTGCTGAGACTCCCGGATGCGCCCACGGCAGTGTTTTGCTACAACGACATGACGGCACTCGGAGTGCTGGAGGAAGCGGCGAGCCGAAAGATTAAGGTGCCGCCCGATCTTTCGATCTGCGGCTTCGATGATATTTTCTTTACGGCTTTTCTTCAGCCGCCGCTTACTACCGTTCAGCAGCCGAAGCGCGAACTCGGAATCGGCGCGATGCAGATGCTACTGCAGCTTCTCGCGAGCGAGGAGACCAGCAGGACAGTCATGGTGAAGGGCGAACTGGTGGTCCGCAAATCCACCGCACCGCCCCCATCCAAGTGACAGAAGCTTACCAGTCGATCTGGTCAGGAAAGAATTCCGACACAAGGTCCTGGTAGTAGGGCAGGATCTCTTGCAAGTTCGGGCGCTCGCGTCCCTTCGAATACAAATCGTATGGATTGAACTTTCGAACCCACTCGAACATTCGCACATCCGTGTCGTTCATCAGGTGGGTGTACGCGCCATGTCTATGCGCCGGATAGAACGAGTGATAACGCAGCATGTACTGTGCCTCAGTAGGCAGGTAGTTCCCCGTCACCGTGTAGATGTACTCGTCGTGACCCCAGGAAAGGTGAACGTTATCGAGCCCGCAATTCGGTTTGTAAATGCCGTATTTGGTCTGGTACTCGGGGACCTTGCTGTCGGGATTCGCGGCGAAGAATTCCGGGAAAACGATCTGGTCGGAATACGCACACCCGACCGGGAAGGTGTCGCCGACCACGGCCCATTGCGGCTCGCCATAGAGGCACAACACTTTACCAAGATCGTGCACCAAGCCGGTGAGAACAAACCATCGCGGCTGGCCGTCCTTGCGCATGGCTTCGGCGGTCTGGAGCAGATGTTCGATCTGCGTCAGGTCCGTGTCCGGATCGCTGTCATCGACCAGCGTGTTGAGGTAATCGGCCATGTCCCAAATGCTCTTCTTGCCGCGTTTGAGACCGCAGTACTCTTCTTTTTTCTTCAGGACGAAATCGAGCGTCTGGTTCGCATGGTTCAGCCGATAAAACTCGGTTACGCCAGGATTTGCATCCTGTTTGTAGTTGCGGAATTCCTCTTCCGACTTGCCCTGGCGATAGCGGGTACCGACGAAATCGTCCCATTCGTCGAGATGATGCAGCGGAGCGTTGTCCAACACGGTGGCCATGGAAAAAATACCTCCGCTCCATTATGCACACGTGTGCATAGCTCGTGCAAGTGCCCTATGGAAGCATAAAGATTCGGATTGTTCCGATGGACACGTTTCGAATTGCGCTGGCGAATCTCCGGTTTCCGAAGAACCGCGAGGAGTCGGTCGCATTGGCAACGGAAGCAATCGAAGAGGCAGCCCGCGAGGGTGCCCGGATCATCTGTTTTCCAGAATGCTTTGTTCCCGGCTATCGAGCGCCGGGCAAAGCGGTGGCGCAAGCTGATCCTGTGTTTCTCGAACGCGCATGGTCAGAAGTTGCCGCAAGCGCGGCGCAAGCCAACGTGGCGGTCATTCTCGGGACGGAACGTATCCTTGCACACGGATTGGTGGCGACCGCCCTCGTCATTCATGCGGACGGGACGATGGCGGGCTTTCAGGACAAAGTGCAACTGGATTCCTCCGAGGAAGCGGTGTACAGTTTCGGCTCGGGCAGGCGGGTTTTCCAGACCGGCCCGTTGCGGTTTGGCATTGCGATCTGCCATGAAGGATGGCGCTATCCGGAAACCTTCCGGTGGGCTGCGCGGCGTGGTGCGCAGATCGTGTTCCATCCTCATTTCCATGAAGCCGTGCCCGGGGGTTACGTGCCGTCCCATTTCGCAGATCCCGCAAATACTTTTCACGAAAAGGCCATGCTGTGTCGCGCTGCCGAGAACACCTGTTATGTCGCGAGCGTAAACGTGGCAAGCGCGGGGTCGCCGACCACTTCAGCGGTCATCAGGCCGGACGGAACGTTGTTGTGTTTCCAGCCGTATGGGAAGGAAGGACTGCTTGTGGCTGATATTGATTTGGCTGCCGCAACGGGGCTATTCGCGGCGCGCTCGATAAGAGCATCACGGAATCGGGGACGGTCCACATAACCCCGAGTTGAGAACGTCCATGCACTGGAGCCAGTCATAACTGGATGGCGCCTATGGCATTCGCGGTGGCCGACGGTTTACCGCATCACCCTACACAGCGACGCATTGCCTGCCCTCTTTTTGCGCTCTGAAGTCCAGAACTCCCCAAACTCCCGTGGGCTGCAAAGCCAGACTTTGTACCGCAGGTTCGGCCGGCGGTTTGAGACACGAACAGTTGAAAGCGGTTCAACGTTATTGGCCGCTCGGAGTTGTCGAGTAGAGCCCCGTGATACTCGCGCTTGCCAGAATGTGATTTTTTTGTCCAGCGTCGATCAGAGCCTGATACAGTGTCTCGGCATTCGCCGGGAAGTTTGTCGAGCCGGGTAAGTCCAGCTTGATATCGAGCGCGTAGACCGTGAATACATAATGATGGACAAACGGCGCCACGTCTTTAGGCGGACAGGGACCATCATATTCGGGGGCGATGCCGAAATCGTTATAGACCTGGGTTCCGTAACTGCTCCCAGCCCCGCCGGCATTCGCGGGTAGGCCCGGCTCGTTTCCCGCAATATTGTACATACCCCAATGCGTAAATGATGCGGTCACGTCGTATGCCACGACGACAAATGATTTCGTGCGGTCAGGCACGCCTGTCCAGGACAATTCGGGCGAGTGATTACCCCCGGAGCTGCCATCGATGGAACAGGTATTGAGTTTATTGACGATATTGTTATGGATGGTGCTGATTGGCAGTGTGGAGTTATTCGTGAAGGTTCTGCTGGTGACCTTGAACCCGCCCGACCAGTCGTCGTCTCGTGCCAGCAGTCTGGCGCTGAGCGCGCCGGCTGCAACGCAAACGATCGCGGCAACGCCGGCTATCTTTCTCGATGTGAGATGCATCACTCCTCCATGGAGGACCCGAGTATAGATCCAAAGCTGAATGCTTTCAAGCTACGTCGCACATACTAAATACATGGACGGGGCAAGCGGAACGAGTTCGCGGCGCGAGGTGATGAAAGGCATTGTGGGAGCGAGCGCGCTGGTTGCCGCGCGAGCACAGACACCCGCATCGCGCAAGCCCAACATTCTGTACATCCACTCGCACGACACCGGCAGGTACATACAGCCGTACGGCTATGAAGTTCCCACTCCGAACCTGCAAAAGCTCGCGAGCGAAGGCATTCTGTTCCGGCAGGCTTTCGATGCCGCGCCGACGTGCTCGCCCAGCAGGGCCGCGTTGTTGACCGGGCATTGCCCGCATAACAACGGCATGTTAGGGCTGGCACACCGCGGCTTCTCTCTCAACGATTACAACCAGCACATCATTCACTGGCTGCGGCCGCATGGCTACCGGTCAACACTGATTGGGGTCCAGCATATTGCGCGAGATCCTCATACCATCGGTTACGACGAAGTAGTCGACTCCGGCGGTGATCACGTCGCGCAGGTTGCTCCGGCGGCAGCGCGTTTCCTGAAGCAAGCACCGAAGCAGCCGTTTTTTCTGACGGTCGGCTTTCACGAAACGCATCGGGAATTTGCGCCCGCGGGTTCTCAGGACGATAAGCGCTTTACTCTGCCGCCCGCACCGGTTCCGGATGCGGACCCGACGCGGCGCGATATGGCCGACTTCCATGCCACCGCGCGAGTTCTTGACGACGGTATCGGGACAGTTCTGCAGGCGCTCGAATCTGCCGGGCTTGCGGAGAACACGCTGGTGATTTCAACCACCGATCACGGAATCGCCTTTCCAGCCATGAAGTGCAATCTGACAGTACATGGCACGTCGGTTTACCTGATCGTCCGAGGGCCGGGCGGGTTCCGCGGGGGCAAAGTCTGCGATTCGATGATCTCGCAAATGGATCTGTACCCGACGATTTGCGATCTGCTGAATATCGAAAAGCCGGAATGGCTGCAAGGCAGGTCGCTGATGCCCGTGATTTCGGGGAATACCGCGCAGCTTCACGAAGAGATTTTCGCGGAAGTGAACTACCATGCGGCGTATGAGCCGAAACGGGCCGTGCGGACCCTGCGATATAACTACATCCGCCTCTTCGGGGACCGGACCACCCCCGTGCTTCCAAATTGCGATGACGGATTCAGTAAAACGTACTGGCTGGAACACGGCTGGGGAAACCAGATTGTCGCGCGCGAGATGCTTTTCGACACCGTCTTCGATCCGGAGGAGAGCCGCAACCTTGCGGGCGATCCCGCGTATGCAAAAGCTTTGGACGAAGTGCGCGGGCGGCTGGATGCCTGGATGCAGAGAACGAATGACCCGCTGCTGCATGGTCCGGTGAAGGCGCCTCGCGGCGCGGTTGTGAACGATCCGAACGGGATATCGCCGCAAGAGCCCGTCCGCTCCGCCTGGTCCTCCTAAGCTGCCGGCACTCAGGCCGGCATATCAAGCTCGGGCGGCTTGTACCACGCGAGTAATTCCGATTTCAGGTGCTCAACCGTGCTTTGGTGATCGGAGCGGAGCGCGAGGTTATTCATCTCCTTCGGATCGGTTCGCAGATTGTAGAGCTCGGGCATGTCGTGTGTCCAGAGCGTGTACTTGTAATCGCCGCGGCGAAGCATGTACTTCGCTCTCGGGTTCCGGAGATCGTACTCGGCGAAAACAGGCAACTCATGTTGCGCGGCCGGATTACGCACTTGTTCCGCGAAGCTCCGGCCATCGATGTTCGAGGAAACCGGCACGCGCGCAAGTTCCGCGATGGTGGGCAGCAGGCCGACCTGGCTGAGCGGCATGCGGCAGAGGGCCGGCTTCGACACTCCGGGAGCTCGAATGATGAGCGGAATACCGCACGAGGATTCGTAGAACTGGAATTTTTGCCAAAGCCCGTGTTCGCCGAGCATCTCGCCGTGATCGGAAGTGTACACGACGATGGTGTTTTCTTCGAGCCCGAGCTGCCGAAGTTCCTTCAGCACCGTGCCGGCGCAATCGTCCATCTGCGCGAGGTTCGCGTAATAGAAGGCAATGCGTTTGCGTGCTTGCCCGGGGTCGCGAAGCTCCGGTGTGGGGGCATTGTGTTCGATGGATTGACGAACCTGCGCGGGAACTTTGGTCAAGTCAACCCGTCCCCAAGTATCCGGAAGGCGCATGTCCTCAGCGCGGAACATGTTTGCGAAGCGCGGGGCAGGCATAAAGGGATCGTGCGGTTTCAGGAACGAGGAAATCAGCAGAAACGGCTGCCGTTGTTTTCCATAGTTCCGTAGAAAGCGAACCGATTCGCGCGCGACGAAGCTTTCGAAGTGATCCTGTTCGGGAATCTTCGAGATGGCTCCAACCGCAACCGGACCTTCGCGGTCGTCGTGTTCTCGCGCACCCTTCCACGGGTCTCCGGAATCCCGCCAAAGGTCGTCGATTTGCGGAAGACCGGAGCCCGAATTTGCCTGGCCTAATTCGTCGGCATAAAGCTTTGTCTTGGGTCCGAGGAACTGATACCAGTCGTTGAAGTCGAGATGGTAATCGAAGCCGTGCGTCTGGGCATCGACGAAATGCATTTTGCCGACGAGCGCGGTCTGATATCCCGCGCCGCCAAAGTAATGCGCGATCGTTTTGTGTTCAGGCGGCCAGGGAGTGGTGTTGTTCCAGGCTCCGTGATTATGTGTATAGAGTCCCGTGAGTATGGAAGCGCGGGAGGGCGTACAAACCGGATTCGTGCAATAGGCATCCGTGAACCGGACTGAAGTGCGAGCCAGTTCATCCAGGTTGGGAGTGTGAGCGACGGGATCGCCCGCTGCGCCCAGGCAGTCGCGCTTGTGCTGATCGGACATGATGAGGAGCACGTTCTTTGGCCGGTCATTCGTTCCCTGCCCGGACCAGGCACATTGTGATGCGCTCAGAGCGGCGGCGAGACGTGTCAGACAATGCCGCCGCGTCGGCTTACTGTTGAGTTCCACGCTTCAGAACGATAATTTCACTGCCATCTGAATGATTCGCGCCGGAAGTGTGCTGCTGATGACTCCGGCTTGGGGTGTACCGATTGTCGCATTCGGCGGATTGAAATTCGCGCGATTGAAGCTGTTGAACCATTCGGAGCGCAAATCCAAGCCGAAGCGCTCCGTGAGCGGGAAATGCCGCACCAGGCTGAGATCGACGTTGAAATACCCCGGGCCGACGAGTATGCCGGTGCCGGAGTTTCCGAACGTGTATTGCGCGGGAGTAGAGAACGCGCTCGTATCGAACCAATGATAGATGCTTCTCTGATCGGATGGCAGGTTGCCGTCTGCACTGCGATTGGGCCGCTGTGTGCCGCCTCCTGCCGAGTTCGACACATTCGTGCCCAAAACAGCCGTGAAACGCGGGCCCGTTTGCGCCGTCCAGATGCCGCTCAAATCCCAGTTGCCCAATATGTAGGACAAAGGTCCCTGCGTGAGGTACTTGCGATTCCGGCCGAGGGGGATCTGGTATACGTGATTCACCGAAAGCACGCTCTTATAGTCATCCGGTGTGGGACCCCAATTACAAG